>NZKH01000001.1 GCA_002692465.1 Methanobacteriota archaeon
CAAGAAAATCATCAACTTCTCCAAACGCATTACCCATACAACCTGTAAGTTATTATGGTTCTTGAAATTATCTATTCCGTATATTAATCATCTAAAAATGAAAGAAAAACCTTGAAAGATTAACATAAGAGAGAATAATCACAGTATATGGCATGGTTAGAATGGGCCGGAAAAGGTTTGCTCAGTGGGGCAATAGTTGTGGCGGCTAGTGAAATAGCAAAAAAATCATCAATATTTGGAGCATTAATAGTATCTTTACCTATTATTAGTATACTTTCTTTATTCTGGTTGTATAATGATACTAAAGATACGGCAAAGGTTGCAGATTTTGCTGAAGGAATACTTTGGTTAGTAATTCCAGCATTATCTTTATTCATTATTCTGCCATATCTTCTTCGTAGAGATTGGAGTTTTGAAGCCGCAATGGCAGTAGGAATCATTGCGACGATGATTGCTTATGCAATCGGAGTTTATGTGGCAACACATTATAATGCAGCATAAAAAGCGGAGCAGGCAGGATTTGAACCCGCGATCTGCGGCTTAGGAGGCCGCCGCCTTATCCAAGCTGGGCCACTGCCCCGTAATTTCTTGACTTGCATTTGTTTTTGATGATTACGGAATTACTAATTTAAATTTAATAATGGATAAAGACACTAATTATTAATAAAAAACAATTTACTTTTTATTTCATTAATATTTGCAGAATATGATGAGCGACTCTGATTATATGGGTGAGGCACTGTTGCCAAATCCATATGGTTCAGGCTTCGAAGAACAAGAAGCCCACTGGGTTGATGGATTACTAGTACGTTCAAAATTGAGGGAAAAAACAAGACTTCAATGGGGAAGATTTGTGCAAAATCAATTTTTTTCTGTATGGAGAAATAGTGGACCAATATTGCTTTCACTTCTTTATTTATTTCCATTATTTATTGAAATGCAAACAACACTTAGAATTTGGTTAATTTGTTTAGCAGCGTTATTTGTAACACTTCCAAGGTTACCAACAATAATCACATTAGAAAATACTTGGAAATCTGCAGTAGATCATTTGGAATTAATTCGTAGAGACGAAGCACATGAGGCAGTTAGACCAGGGGCCTCACGTATGCTTGAAGAATTAGATGATAGGAGAAATGTTGCAAAATTACATCTGAATTTAGGATTATTAGCATTTTTCTGCGCAATTGTAGCATTACTTCAACCAGAAATTTCACTAGGGCCGAGATTACTTTTAATTTCAGCATCGGTAACCGAATTAATTTTAGCTATACAACCCATAATTCTCAGAAATTGGGGCTTATTCCCAGACTTAAAGTATCCAATGTTGTCAATTTACAAACCATGTCAAAGAGGTATGAATCTTGTTTATCCACTAACTGATCTTATGGAAGCATACTTGGACCCTTGGACAAAGAGATCTTGGCGTAATTGGAAAAATGAATTTGAAAATGAAATAAGAACTGGTAGAGTAATTAAATCACCTGCAGATGCTGTTGAAAGATTATTGTTATTGGAACATTTACGTTTGAAAAAGAAATTAACTATTGAAGAGGTTGAATTACAAAAAAAGACATTTTTATCGGAAACAAATGAAATTAAAAATTTAGATATTGAATACTTTCTTTTACATTTATATGGACAATGTCAAGGGTTATTCCATTTAGTAGATGGAATGGTTGAGGAATTATCAACTGAAAAATTAGAAAATGATTGGGCTATGGATTCTAAACTTCATAGACATGATTATGGTGCTGATGTATTTATTCGAATAACAAATTATTCAAGCAAGAAAGAGACAGTAAAGTTAACTATAACTACGCCAAATGCAGTACCTAGAGAACAAATTAGTATTTTAGATATCAAATCTACTAAATTAGAAAATAAAAAGTATCCATTAAATGATCCATTAAATGAAAATGTAATCGATTCAATGACCCAATTAACAAATGATAGTGAAATTTTTTGGATGTCCGTATCATGGTCAAATAAATCAGCAGCCAAAGTTATTATCACTCTTGAAAATGAATTAGATGAATTATTATTGGAACAGGAATTGAAAGTTCCCTCATCTTCAAACAAGAATGTATTGTGGTTTAGGGCATTAAATCGAATCGAAAGATTGGCAAGTCAAGGGGGGCTTATTCCGCGTTGAAATTATCGCCGTATTTATGGTGTAATAATTTTTAGAGGGTGATAAGGGGGCAGTAAGTATGGAAGCATGGGATGTTGTTGTTGTTGGTGCTACTATTGCTGGAATGAGGGCTGCAATAGCCGCTCACGATGAAGGAGCTAATGTAGTAATTCTTTCAGCCCATGGTCTTGGAAATTCAGGTTCAGATAATTACTCAAGTGGGCTAGCAGCATCAATTGATGAAAGTAACTCAATGTCCCATAGAGACGATACAATTAGAGGAGGCAACTGGTTAAATGATCAAGATATAGTTTCTAATCGTACAACATTAATTAATTCACATATAGCTCAATTAGATCAATGGGGATTGAACTTTAGAAGGTCTCTATCAGGTTCTCCAAATTCTGAAATGGGTTTAGGGCATAAAGCACCTAGGGTTTTGACAACAGGATATTCAACATCAAGAGAAATACAACATATTTTGGAAGAACAATGTATACGTAGAGAGATTCTACGTAGAGGGGATTGGCTTGCTCTTTCTTTAGGTAATTTGAATGGACAAGTTACTGGAGTAATTGCATTAGATATGCTTGAAGGAACTGTAGAATGTTTACAGGCTAAAGCAGTAATAATAGCAGATGATGGATTTGAGAATGCATGGGAACCAGGAAATAGTAGTTCTAGAGGTTTATCAATATCTTTAGAAGCAGGTTGTCAACTTAGAGATTTAGAATTTGTTAGTTGGAATCCATTAGGCATTCCAGATACAGAATTGTCGCTTTCTTTGGATATTTTACAAAATGGAGGAAAAATCTCAACAACAAGCGGAACTCAAATTGAGATTAATTCAGACATTACCCCAAACAACTTAGCCTTTGAAATCAATAATGCTGGAGGTTCAGCATTATTAGATGCAACATCATTATCTAAATCAGCAATTGAATGGTATTCGGGATTAAGAAGAAGTGTGAAAGAAAGAACAGGTTTAGACATGTTTGAACAAGTAATACCTATCGCACCACGCCTTGAGCAAACAGTAGGAGGATTACCTGTAGATGAACATGGGCGCGTCATTAAAGGNAATTGGGACACTTGGTTTACGGGNTTATATTCAGCAGGAGGAGCATCTTGTAGTGGATTAAATGGAACNGGAATAATTGCAGGAAACAGATTAATGGAAGATTTAGTNGGNGGCTCTTCNGCAGGAATGCATGCNGGNAAATGGGTCAAAAAGAAAAATTTTAGNGGCACNGAATCACTAAATGAAGCATTATTTTCNGCCAAAGCAAAAATNTCAGANATGTTATCTAGTGCAAGCACAAATAATACTTCTTCAATAGGAAAAATAAAATCTAGATTGTGGAATACAATTACTACCAATATGGGATTTTCAAGATCTTTGGAAGGATTACAAAATGCCACACAAACACTTGAAAGTTTAGAAGCCGAATTAGATAAAGAAGAATTAGTAGATGGAAGTCTGATTATGAATACAAATTTAATGGAGATGTTAGAATTAAGAGGGCTTATTTCGGTTACTCAAGCATCAATAATCGCAGCTCAATCACGCTCAGAATCTCGTGGAAGTCATCAAAGAGATGATTATCAAGAAACTGTGGATGAAACAATGCTAAAACATACATTAGTGGACTCTTCATTACAAATTAATTGGCTACCTTTGAGAAAAAGTGGAAGTGGAACATGGATATTAACACCTAGTAATTAGGATAAAAAGTAGACCAACATTTCTATAATCCAAATTTTACAGCGATAAATATGAGCGCCCCTGTCACGCTATTTTCAAAAATTATTGAAGGTGAAATTCCTTGTTTTGAAATTGCAAGAGGAGACACTTGGCTTTCATTTCTTGATATTAACCCAAGAAGGCCCGGGCATACATTAGTGGTTCCACACGAGCCAGTAACGCATTTGTCAAAACTTTCTCAACAACAACTTTCAAATTTATGGGCGGGGGTCGTTGAAACACAATCGTATCTTTCAAAATATTTTCAAACATCTGATTTTTTAGTAGGAATTCACGATGGTAAAAATGCAGGCCAGGAAATTCCACATGTACATGTGCATGTGATTCCAAGAACAAAGGGCGACGGAGGTAAATCTCTTCTTGCCTGTTGGCCAAAAGCTCCTGAAATTGGTTCAATAGAACCTGATTTTGAAGCTCTAAGTAAGTTGCAAAAGGAGATCAAAGATGCAAACTCTAAGGTGTTATAATGGCTAAGAAAAAAATGAGTATTGGAAAAGATGGCGCTTTGGATAAACATGGTGAAGTGTTGCCTGAATTATCGAAACACGCATCAATACTAGAATATGAGAAACTTTTGAAAGTAGAACCTCCAGATTTTTCCAAAAAAGCCCCAGGCTCAATTTTTTGGACAAATATTGCATACTTTTTAACAAATCAAGCAACTAGTATGCAATATAGGACATTTGAAACAACAGGTAAAGAAAAAATGCCTAATAATTGCGGTATTTTAACAGTTTGTTGGCACACAAATGGTCTTATGGATGTCGCTCCGATAATGATCCATCATCCAAGTTATTTGGTAATAGGAGGAAGGCATGATTTGGTCAATCACCCCATATTGGGTTTTTGGGCAAGACGTATGGCCGTTCAACCTGTTGTGCGCCAAGCAGAATTAATGAGAGGAGGGTGTACTGAAGAAGAAGCGAAATATTTGAACGGTAGAAGCTTGATTCGTCTTTCTAAAGGCATCTCAGCCGGTTTCGGCGGTATTTTGATGCCAGAGGGAACTTCTCATCATGAAAGCCATTTAATTAGATTAAAAACAGGACCAGCAAGAGTTTTAACTTCTGCAGCAACTATTGCAAATTTTCAAGGAAAAGAAAAACCTCAGATAATTCCAGTTGGTTTACATTTCAGGAAAAGGCACTTGTTTCGAACAGATATTTGGGTAGAGTTTTGTGACCCTATAGATTATGAATTATCTCAGGAATTATTAGATTTGGGAGTTAAGTATGATAAAGAAGAATGGATTGAACCCCCAGCTGAAGATGTTTATAACGTTAGAGATTTGTTGAAAATAAATTTAGAAAAAGTAACACCGGGAGCTATAAATTGGGATACATACAGAGGATGGAAATTATTAGGACACATGAAATCTAGATTAGAATCAAAAAATGTTCTTACTTGGAGAGAAGAAGTTGAAAGAGCAAGAGAATGGAGAGAACTGTCTGACAAGAACCTAGGCACACATTCAGAACAACAAGAATCCGGTCCAAAAGATTCAGAACATTCCGAATTATTTTCTCAAGCACATGATGCAGCAAAAATTCTTGATGAAAATAAATTAGATGGTAGGGCGATCAATAACAAAGGAACATTAAGAAAAGCATCGATTAAAAATATTGGTAGTTCATTACCAGGAATCTTATTAGGAATTATTTTATTACCATTTTTATTATTATCATCAGGCTTAATTTTAATTTTATGTACTTATTTGGGAAATGTTACGGATGAGGGTGAAGATGCTAGAACATCGATACACTTTGTTGGTTTTATTTTAACTCCATTTGTTTATTGGTCATTAATGGCAGCGCTTTCTGTATATTTGTTAGCATCAATGTTCGATATTAGACCGGCAATAATGGGTTGGGAACAAATAACAATATTCCAATCCGTGCCATTTTATATTGTAATTTGGATGTTAATGTATCCATTCTTTTGGTTGATAAATAAGATAAGCCTTTCATTTTGTTTAGATTCATTAAATGATTTAATGTGGGAATTTAGAATACATAAATTGCATAAAAAACAAACATTTGTAAAATTGGAAAAATTATTAGAATCATTAAATTTTAAAATTAAAGAATTAATAAAACAAAGCGGTCATAACTAATTGTTGTTACCGGGGTTACATGGGGCCTTCAGAAGTTGAAGAAGCAATTAAAAATTGGTTTGCTTCAGAATCCATCGAATTACAAACCCATAAGAATGAAAAAGCACATTTTCATTTGCTGTTTAAATTTCCTCCGGGACCAACTGGACATACGTTTAATATTTCAATGCCTAAAAACAGGAATTTAATTGCAATAAGTAGCGGCACTCGTGTTGATGGAGGTCAACAAAAAAACATGAATAAAATGCGACTTGCTGACAAAAGGGCGTGGATTGGTTGGCTTCATCGAATTAGGATGACTTTAACCCAGACGGGGATTGATTGGGTAGTTCATCTTGGACATGAAAATGGAGTTAGGGGGATGGGTCCACTACAAGCATTTAATGTAAGTGAACCGATTTGGATAGATGGACTTTCTCAAAATGAATTAATGCAATCTTTACGTAGACTTTGGTTAGCAAAACTTAGCATTATCCACGAAATTAAATTTCAATTTGGTCCGGGAACAAGAGAACCAGGGCCTGTTGATGATTGGGGCAAAAAAGGAGAGATAAAAAAACAAGGCAAATCAAATAAGGATTCACAAGATAATATTATTGAAGGTGATGAATCTGGAGGATTTGGTTCAGGATTTGATCCTAGTGATTGGGTTTAATCATTATCTTTAAACAAATCTTCAACAGCATTCAATCTTTTATCTAGTTGCATTAGTCTAGCATACAATTGCCAACTAAACCATCCAATTAAACCAATCATCGCAGTATATGCTACACCTAAAAAAAGCATATCATTGGCCATTGATATCACCCTCCTTTTTCTTATCTATGATTGTTTGTAATTCTTCTAATCTTTTTTCATTGGAATAAACTTTAGAACTTAATATTGCTTGTCCCGCCATTAATATTAAAAAACCAAAAAATGATAGTAACCATATTTGATAGATGATGGGATCAACAGCATTAGGCTCTGCTGTAGGTCCAACAATTGGTGCAGGGTGTCTTACTTGCCAAGCAATAGTTGCGAAATATGTTAAAGGAACTAACAAAAATCCAAATAAGCCAATACCCGAAAAAACATCTCTGAATTCAGGAGTATCAGGTTGGCTTTTTCTTGACATTACCAAGTATAAAGCTAGACAAGAAAGAATTGCATAGGTATTCAATCTAACATCTCCCCAATCCCAAGGAGTGCCCCATTCAGCCATGCCCCAGAGAGGTCCCGAAATCACAACACATAACCCATATAAAAGCGATAATTCAGCGGCAATACCACTTAATTCCCATGCCCATTCTTTTCTTTTCCACATCCAACCAACAGAACCAACAAATAACATTCCAAAAGTTATGAAGCTAGTCCATGCTGTTGGCACGTGCCAAAAAATAATTCGATATGCTTCAGGTGCATTCCATTCATTAGAAGAAACACTTGGAGCATAAAATAGACCAAGTAATAAACTAGTTCCAACAATTCCTAAACCACTCATTAACAAAGAAATACCTAGTTTAGAATTAGCCATTAATACAGCCCTGAGAGTTCACTTTTTTGAGAGTGTTGGTACTACAAGAGAAATTATGCAAGGAATAATAATTACAATTATAATCTCGTTTATGGAATCTTTTAATGCGCTATTTAGTAGGAGATCGCTACTTATGAGATAGGGCCAAATTAAAATCAGAGTAAGTAAAGGAATGTATGTTGCATTTTTTCTAGGTAAATTTTCAGTAAGGGAATATATGGCATTATTTGCAAACATAACTAAGACCATTGCAATTGAG
>NZKH01000002.1 GCA_002692465.1 Methanobacteriota archaeon
AGAGCTTCTTTCAAAGTTAAGCCCTACAGCAGTACCATCATCTTCTGGCCAATCAATTGCTTCTAAATCAGTAATTCTTGTAGGTGGGACTTTATCGTCAATGTTGTTAATTGGTATTACATCAACTTCTAACAATTCATTAAGCCACACATTTCCTTTAATGTCGTGTACTGTAACAGTAACGTATAACAATTCATTTGCTTTTATTTCCTCTTGTTTAGAGTCGCTACCAATCAAGTCTGAATTTTGACCATATCTTGCTTTATCTAATTTAATTTCAATAATATCTTCTTGTGAACCAATAAATTGTTGATTAAATCTTGTACATCCACAATTTTGTTCATCATCACCTATTGAATTCCATAAATCTTCTAAATTGTTAATTGGTTGGTTATTTGCCCAAATAACATAGAATGAAAAATCATTTGCCTGAGAAGGTTCCCATGCAACTCTAATTGCAGTACCATCATCATTCGGTTCATCCCATGTTTCAATATATTCAATACGATCAGGGGGCAAAGTTCCTGCATCAAGCTGTTTATAAGGTTCAGCAGAAACAATATCGACATTTAGTAAATCTTCATTTAGCCAAGTATCTGAAGCTACCACCGCTATGTAATATTTCTTACCATCAATTAATGCTGCACCATCGATAGATGAAATTATTGCGTTATCTTTTTCACAATCTGTAATAATTGCAGCGACTCCAAAAGTTGTAGCAGTGACAGGCTCTTCCACAACAATATTTTGCCCTGTACTTGGATCAATATCCCAACCTAACCAATCTTCTGCATCTAATGCATAAATGGTGGTTAATCCACAATCTTCTGCAATTGAAGGCACCCATTCTACAGTAATTCTTCCACCTTCATCATCGGGAGTATCAAATGCATTAACTCCTAAGATCTTTGGAGGTGGGACTCCATCATTAATACCACCAGTTGGTATTGCAGGACCAATTATTAATGCATTAACTAAGTCTTCTTGACCTGCATCATCTACACATGTTAAAGCAAGCCAATATGCGCTACCGGCTTCTAATTCTAGTATTGTTGAATTATCAAGGTCATAATCAACATCTACGTAATTAGTAGAAGCAATTGCATTTGTAATTGCTTGAGAATAAATATATATTCTAGTGTGGGAAATGTCTAATCCGCCACATTTTGACCATTCAACATATAATTCCCCATCTTCTCCATTTTCGTTAGGTTCAGCAAATCCTGAAATAGGTGGAAGTGGGACATCATCATCAGTAGTTACAGGCCCAAATATATTCGAAGGATCTCCTTGAGATCCATCAGCATAAGTAACAATTACAACAGCATAATATTCGACACCATCAACTAATGGATCTTCACCACCACTTGTGCCAACATCTATTTTTGTTTGTCCCCAAACGGAAGATGTAGCATCAGGTTCATCTGCCCAATCATCTCCTTCAAAAATGTATAATGAATATGAACTAAAGTCCGGATCAGGACTTGCAGTCCATTCAACTGTTAAAACTCCTCCACCATCATCAGGCCGATCTTCGACATTAATTATTTCTACAGGAGATTGAATACGCTCCCAATCATAAGTTAATTTCACTTTAATTGAACCATTTAATGTAGTTTTCAATCTTAGTTCAATATCCATTCCATTAACACTCATAGTAGCTAAATCTAACACTTTTTGTAATTCAGCACCGATGTCAGGATTTGTTTCAGATAAATCCCATTCACCTCTATATTTCATGTCTACAGAATGTATCCATGTTGGTGAATTTGCCACCGTACTTGATAATACAAGAGGTAAATCTGAATAAAGCATAGTTCCTTCCTCGAAGTCACCTAAATTTTCATCTACTGGAATAGTAAATGAAGAGGATGCTAAAGTTATTTGATTTCCAGGGTGTGTTTGATTAGAAATATCTAAATTTAATCCTGCAACATTAATTGAAAGAGGATCTGCATATCTTGTTATGATTTGATCCATTGGAGCATAGTTTGGTAATCCCCAACCATACATTCCATCTGCACCGACTAGGAATAAACCATTTGGACCTATAGATAATTCTGTAAGTTCCAATGGTTCTCCATCTTCATTGTCAAGCCACCAAGTATTTCTTACGGAATGTGTAATGCCTTGAGCGTCAATTCTTACTAAATCTCCTTCAAATAAAGCAAATAAATCAGTTCCATCGCTTACCATTTCTATTGCTGGCCAGTTACCCATTTGCCATGTTGCTGCACCATCTTCAAATTGATTATCTGCAATATTATAGTGTACAATTGGTTCTTGGTCTGTAGCAATGTGAATTCCCCAAGAATCTGCTGAAAGAGCAGTAATTGTGTTACTTGGGACTTGATCTATTTTATATGTCAAATCTACATTGTTAGTTGTTAAATTGTATGCGCTTGCACCAGGCCTTGTAGGTCCAGCACCATTATGTGAAAGGAAGATTTTTCCGTTATTTTCTACAATATCATTAACTCTATTTCCAATAAGTCCATCTAATCTGTCAATAGTGGGCATAAAAGATTCTGTTACAGGATCATATCTAACAACACCTACTGGTGTAGCCATCCAAATTTCTCCTGACGAATGAATATAGAACTTTTCTACAATAGGGCTTGGCAATCCATTTGAAACGCTTAATGCATTTTCCCATTGAGAAGTAGAATCATTCCAAATTCCAACACCATTTACTGTGCCAAACCAAGTTTTTCCTTGATGTTTTATAGCATCTAAAATGAAACTACTCGGTAGTCCAGGAAGTAATTCTCCAGCATCCCATTGTAAAGTATTCACATTTAGAACATTAATTCCTGGAACATTTGCACCAACTCCAGTTAATCCAACGGCAAGTAGGTTATTTTCTAATGATAAACCATCCATGTCAGGAGAAAGACTTGCAGAAATACGTGAAAGATTATTATTACTAATATCTAATCTCCATAATCCGAGACCTTGTGTAGAAATCCACATCATATTTGTAGTCTCATCTAGTAATATGTCTTTGATTGTATCAAATCCAAATGACCACCCTCTATTCCAAGTAACAGTTCCATTAGGCCCGAATTGACCTTCAAGGATAGAATTCCCAAGATCATCAAATCTATCGGAAGCTGTAACAATATACAAATTATTAGAATTGCCAGCAAATTCTTCAATATTTCCATTTAAGAAATCAGATTGACTATCAAAATATCCTTTGTATAATTGGCCATTATTGTCTAACCAATCAATACTACTGTAACCTTGATCTCCTCCAGGTCTACCAATAATAAACCCATTACCAAATGGTGCATTACTAACATAATTTATGGAAGATGTTTCCAGACTTTGATCTAAAACAGTACCAGTATATACAAGATTTCCACTTACTTCAATTACTGACATGCCTCCATTCCCATCATCTTCATATGAATGTCCGGCAACTAACATGCCTCCACCCCAATCCATTGAATCCCACCATACAGCATCTTCTGAAATACCATCCGAACTATCTAATGTTGCTAGCCAATTACCAGATGAATAATCATACCTAGTGATTCCATGACCTTCATCTTGGTATGCTATGTACATTACCTCTTGGTCATCACATGCTAAAGCAACCGCATCATCATCGTCAAGACCGTTATTATTTTCCCATACATTTGTAGTTTCCCAAGTATCTGTGACTGTGTTAAAGCGGCCAACTCCTCCTCCGCCTCCGAAATTACCTTGCCATCTTACTCCAAAATGCATATAGTCATTACATTCTCTCATGGTCCATATATCTCCATTAGGTAACCCTTGAGTATTTGCATTATCCCAAATATCGTGATCATTACCATCAATAATACCATCAGCGTTATTGTCATTTCCATTAAATCTTTGAAGGGTAGGAGAACCAGCCCACCATTGCCCTCCAGTAGTTCCTGAAGAGTACCATAGGTTCGTTCCTTCTACGTACATTTCTATAATTTCTTCATCATCGTTTGAATCAGGATGTAAACCTCCATTATCAATTGTCCAAGTATCTAGCCATACTTCTGTAAGAGGATCATATCTTGCAATACCCGATTGAGTTGCAAATAATATTTCACCATTATACTCTACAATTTCTCTAATTGGCCCATCAAGTGAATTTGGCCAACTATTCAATAAATTTCCACCACTATCTAATTCTTTTACACTATCTCCATATGTGACATATAGTCGATTTCCGAGATAAACTGATAATGCTCTACCAACTTCTTGTCCAGGTTCTAATGGGTCTTCCCATGATTCTGAAGTTAAATTATAACGCATAATATATCCTTCATCATATGATGCCCACCATCTTGTTTCTGCCTCACTTGCACCGATATGTAAAACACCATTTACTATGTCGGCTCCATGAATAAAGATATCATCACCAAATTCATCACTAGGGTTTATAGCTCCATCTGCGACACTAACGTAACCTAAATTACCTGTAGTTAAATCAATCCTACCAATATTGTCTCCTTGAGAACTTAATTCAGGAATGAAATATAAAACGTCTGAATCAATAATTAATTTTTGAGGAGGTAATTCTTCTAGTCCTTCAGTTCCATAATCAACATTACCAATTACAGTACCAGTATTCAAATCAATTTGTGTTAAATCAAAATTATCATCTCCTCCAACCCAAAGCGCTGGTACAGATTCATCCAATGCTAAAGCAGTAATTTGATTATTAGGAATCATATTGTTTGNNGAAGACCATTTTGGCATCCATAAATTTGAACTCGTGTTATAACGTAAAATTCCATCTCCATTTAATCCNAGATATACAATNCCATTATGCATAACTACTGGAGAATTATCTGATGCACTCTCTGTATTCCANTCTTCAATAACTGAANAGGTATTNGTATCAAATACTGCNGCTCCGTTTAATGTTGTAACCATTAATTGGTTTGTTCCTACAAATCTCACAGANGTATAATCTTGCCAGCCAGTTGGACCATCTGATGGTAAACCGTCACCTTCATCCCAACAGTTTTGACTATCTCCGCCATTAAGTGTTTGTCGATTCCAACGACAAATCTCATTACTTGCCATTGCAACCCAAATATACGTGGAATCACTATCAATTCCATAGTATCTATGACTCCACCATTGGCCATCATGATCTAAATCATTAAACCTTTGACCATTAAATCTAGTTGCACCATCATCAGTTCCAACCCACACATATCCATCTATATCAACATGTAATGATCTTATCATATCTGAGGGTAAATCTCCTCCTTGACCACCATCCCAGATTTCTAGGATTTCACCAGTTAATTCGTCAAATATAGTTACTCCAAATCCAGGTATTCCAACGTAAACCATTCCATTTCCGGCTGCAATTGGTATTTCTTCTAATTCATCAACTCCTGTTGATTTCCAAGGAGATAATTCATCACCAGTTGCAAGCACAATTCTTTGAATTCCAGAATTGAATGTTCCCAAATATGCAACACCATCAACAGTTACAAGATCGGTATAGGGGCCAACATCATATTGATATTTATCAGCATCATTTGTAGCTAAATCAATAATTGTAACCCCTGTTGGATGAGATGTAACTAAATACCCAGTATCATCATGAGAAATATCTAATATGGTTTCATCAACAAAATCACCAGACCCCCAAAGCCTTGTTAAATTACCCATAGAATCTAATTCTTGTACGCTTGTCGAATCTTCAGTTGCAACATACATGTGAGTTCCATCTGTGGTCATTGCAACAACATTCCCGCCTAGATTTGTAATCGGATTAATCCATTTCCAAATCGATGAATCAAATACATCAATTATTTCTCCTGAAGAAACAAAAACTTTGCTTCCCATTTGAATAACTGAATTCATTTCAGTTCCACTTGGTGAACTAACTAAATCCATTTTACCCGAATAAAGTCCAGAAACCATTGGATCTAAAACACTCATTACTCCACTTCCATCATTTAATAATGCGATTGAAGATGAAGGTGCACGTATGCCATTTGTGTTGGGTGATCCAATAAGATCCGATGGCCAAGGAACTAAGTTTTTACCAGTTCTAGCCATATTTAAATCATTAATTACATTATATTCGTTTGTCATAACACCAATTGCAGAATCATGTTGATGCAATGTATTTTCTAGTAAAATAAATATGTAATTGTCTAATTTTACTAAATCTACAACATTATTTTCATTTAACCAATTTGCATTTGTCCATGAACTAATCCAACTATCTTGTGCGTAATTCCAACGTAAAACACCATTATCTCTTGTAGCAATGTATAGCACATCACCAGAAATAATCATTTCATGAACATTATTTGTATTGGGGTCTTCTAATAAATCTAACACAGAATTAGTATTTGTATCCCATCTTGCAATTCCACCTTCTTCTATTGAAACATACATTATTCCATTAACAAATTCAACATCTTGCGGTATTCCTTCTGGCCATTCAGCATTTCCTGCGGTTTGTTCTAAAGTCCAATCAGTTCCTAAACTGTTTAATTTGAAGAGACCTCTTTGTGAAATGCCATAAACTCCGTTATTTGAAGCAAAAGAATGTAAGAACCCAAATGCTTCTTCACCTGCAATAGTTGGCTCTGTNGGTAATTCACTTAGTAATGCTCCATCAANTATCGAATAAACGCTAATTTCTCCACCTGCTGTAATCATTAATCTNCCATTTGNATCATCTTTGAATAAATCNGTGATGACATCATTTCCGAAAGATCTNAAATGGATAATTTTAGGATTNATAGTATCATCAATTTGAATTACAGAACTACCTATNGCGACATATAGCCTTCCATCAAAAGAATCTATTTCCCAATCTNTAATTTCTAAATCAATNGGAGAAAGAGATACAGGAGGATCTACTGGACTCAGAGCTTCTAAGACTAAATCAGTAATTTCAGCTCCTGATGGGATTCTATATTGTGCACCTAAATCGCTATTTGGCTGCATTCTTCCATTATGTACTCCACCATTAAGAAAACCTTCTTGATACCCAAAACCACCATTATCGCTCCAATCAAAAAAGGAGTATTGAGTATTAGGAGAATATAATTCAGGATTCATTGCATGTATTCCGTTACTTCCATCTACACCTACTTGTAAACTAACATTAGAAACAATTGCTCCGGGTGCAAAATTTAATTCCCAATTTGCATATCCGGGCTGATTATTTGCTGGAGATGCACCGAGTGTTTCAAGTGTAACCCATCCAGTATCTTCAGAACCAGAAAGTCCCCAAGTATTTGCATTAGAATTAGCATTATCATGTTCAGGATGTCCAAGGTGTGCACTAGCCAAAGTAAGTATTGGCGACATACTTGAAAATAGCATCATTAGAACAAATAATGTGGCTGTAAAAAATCGAGACCTAGTTAACGCAGGTTTAATCATAAGTGAGCGTGATGTTAAATCATTTATGAAAGGCATGGTATTATGACTCAAATTTTTATAAAAATGGTAAAATTCATTTATTTTTATTCGGTAAGTTTGAATTTATTCTTTAATAGTCAATTTGTAAGAATTAATACAAAAAGCAATTAGAATTAATTAATGTTGAGTTGCATGTTTGGATATGAAATCGTCAAATTCTGAGGATGAAAGTTTGCGTAAGCGGGCTTTAGAATATCATGAAACTAGTCCGCGAGGAAAAATCAAAATTGTTCCAACAAAGCCACATTCAACTGCAAGAGAATTATCTTTGGCATATTCTCCAGGAGTGGCCTATCCTTGTTTAGAGATTGCTAAAAATTCTGAGGATTCATATCGATATACTTCAAAGGGAAATTTAGTTGCAGTGATTTCAAATGGAACCGCAGTTTTAGGCTTAGGAAATATTGGTGCTTTAGCTTCAAAACCAGTAATGGAAGGTAAAGGGCTTTTATTCAAAACATTTGCAGATATTGATGTTTTTGATATTGAAGTAGATGCTTCTGATCCCGAAGAATTCATTAAAACAGTTTGTAATATTGCACCTACATTCGGTGGTATTAATTTAGAAGATATTAAGGCCCCAGAATGTTTTGAAATTGAAAGAAGAATTAGTGAACAAACCACAATTCCGGTTATGCATGATGATCAACATGGCACAGCAATAATTACTGGTGCAGCATTAATTAATGCAATTGAATTACAACAAAAAAGAATTGAAGAGATTAAAGTTGTAATTGCAGGTGCTGGTGCAAGTGCAATCGCTTGTGCTAATCACTATGTCGCAATTGGTGTAAATCCATTAAATATTGTAATGTGTGATTCTAAAGGAATTTTAACGAAATCAAGATTACAAATGGGAGAATTAAATCAATACAAGGCGCCTTATGCTAGAGATTTATACGATGGCGACCTTGCTTCAGCAATGGTTGATGCAGATTTATTTTTAGGTTTGTCAAAAGGAGGAGTCGTGAATAAAGAGATGGTCCAATCAATGGCAAAAAATCCAATAATTTTTGCTTTGGCTAACCCTACTCCAGAAATAATGCCTGATGAGGTTAAATCAATACGAAATGATGCTATAATTGCTACAGGTAGATCGGATTTTCCAAATCAGGTTAACAATGTTTTAGGGTTTCCATATATTTTTAGGGGTGCTTTAGATGTTAGGGCTAGAGACATTACACAAGGAATGAAAATGGCAGCAACAAAAGCACTTGCTAATTTAGCTAAGGAGCCAGTTCCAGAAGAAGTCCAACTTGCTTATGGAGGCGAAGTGTTAACGTTTGGAAAAGAATATATTATACCAAAACCATTTGATCGCAGGGTGTTAATTTGGGAAGCCTCGGCTGTTGCTCAAGCTGCTGTAGATGAGGGTGTATGTGGCATTAATCCTGCAATTTTCAATTATCAAGATTATAGGGATAGTTTAGAATCTAGATTGGGGTTAACACATAATATTATGAGAGGAGTCATTAACGAAGTAAAAGGAAAGAAGAAGAAAATAGTATTTCAAGAGGGTGAGAATTCTAAAGTATTGATGGCAGTTTCTGAATGTATAAGAGAAGATATTTGTGTACCTATTTTACTCGGCGATAAAGAACAAATTGAACAAGTTAAAAAAGATTTGACATTATCATTTGATTGTGAAATAATAGACGCTAAAACTTGTGAAAATAGGTTGGGAAAATATTCTGAATATTTATTTCAAAAGAGGAGCAGGAAAGGTGTGACACTTGCTGATGCTCAAAGACTGTTGAAAAGTAGACCATATTATGGATCAGTGATGGTTGCTTGTGGAGACGCAGATGGTTTGCTAGGAGGCTTGGATAGAAATTATCCTGATGTTTTGAAACCAGCAATTCAAGTTATTGGAAAAGATGATTCAGCACACTGTTTGGTAGGATGTTATATGATGTCAGTTAAAGGAAAATTGATGTTTTTAGCAGATGCAACAGTAAATGTTTATCCTGATTCCAGAACTTTAGCTGAAATTGCAGTTCAAACCGCAGTAATTGCAAGAAGATTTGGAATAGAGCCGAGGGTCGCGATGCTTTCATTTTCAAATTTTGGTTCAAGCCAAAAGCAGCGTACGGAAAGATTAGAAGATGCAATATCATTAGCTAGGGAACTAGACCCTAGTTTAATTATTGATGGCCCAATGCAAGGAGATACTGCTTTAAATTCTGAAATACAGTCAGATTATGGCTTTATGTCATTAGATGGCCCGGCAAATGTTTTGATTTGCCCAAATTTAGCTTCAGCAAACATCGCTTACAAATTACTTTCAGAATTGGGAGATGCAGAAATGACGGGGCCTATACTTGAAGGGTTAGAAAAACCTGTACAGGTTCTTGCAAGATACGATGGAGTTAGACACATAATCCATATGGCAGCAATTTGCGCTCAAGATTCAATTAGGGGTACTCATCCTCAAAAGAGATTATTGTTTTAATTTGTTTTCGATATGGGCTAATTGATATTATTTTGTTATCATTAATTTCTAAAGTAGAATGCCTAGGCCTAAAAATTAATCCTGTAAATAATGAGAAAAATACACCACCCATGATTAAGTTTCCAAAACCTGTAATAATATATCCTGGTGAAGCATTAAAATAAGCCCAAATAAATGATGGAATAATACCTATCAATATTGCAATAATGATTTCACGTTTTAAAATCTCAAATCTATCAAATTCCGAAGGTAAATGCCTTTTTGAAGAATCAATATGACTTTTTGGCAACTTTACAATTCTAAATTTGATATTTCTTTTGTGTGATTTATGTAATGAGATTCCCGGAGTAATTGATTTTCCTTTTGTAGACTTTCCACTTTTTGTGCATTGCATTCCAAAGCCTGCTGATTTAGAATTACTTTCTAACCAAGGGCTCCCATTGCAAGGTGCTCCCCAGTAACTAACATGAGGTTGATCTGCTATTAATTCCCCATGTTTGTTTGGCATCACTGTTAAATCTTTTAGTTGGCTTTTAGCAAGTTCCCATTCAGACTCACTAGGCAATCTAAATTTGAAATCTTCATTTTCCTCATTAATTATTTTTAAAAAATCTTCAATATTTTTCTGATTAAACTGATTGTAATTTGGCACAACCTCACTTTCTTTGAAGACCTCATTCCATTCTTCTTCCGTAATACAATTTTTTGTTATTTCAAAACCATATTTTATGTCTACTTTATGTCTTGGCCTTTCCGCAGCAAAGTATAAACCACCATTATCTCTCCCCAAGAACACATTTCCCGGTACAATTTTTGAGAAATCGAGAGACATATTTTTCATTTAATCAGCCTTCCATCCCGGTCTCCAAAATTTTAAATTGTCAAGCAATTCCTTCCATTCTTGATTATCTGCTTTTAATAAATAGAATGCTCTTCTATCCAATCCCTCAATTAATTCTTCATCAATTTCTTTTCTTTTTGCTGCATCTTTCCATTCAATTTGCATTTCTCGAATTAATCTTTTTGCATTTGTAGGAGAGTCAAAATTTTTTTCACAAATTTCTTGTAAATTTTGTAACCATACTCTTGTACCCTTTATGTGAATTTCACTATTGTGTTTTGTTGGCTTTTTCCGATTTTTACCAAAAGGCCACCACTTCATTATGTAAGCCTCCAACTCCTTATTTGAAATACTTCGTATACATTAAATCATAATGTATGATAATGTAGCGATGTTTAATGGGTAGGGTATTTATTCATCTTCATGGTAAGCCTAAGGATAAATCTAAAGCAGCATTAATTCAAATGTATTCAAAAAGATTAGAAACAGAATCAGTAAAGATTGTAGAGCATAATGATAACCTTTCAAATATTGAATATGTGGAAAAACTTCAAGATTTTTCTAAAAATGGACAAATTTTCTTCTTTGAGGAAAAAGGATCTGAATATGATTCAATTGAATTTTCTAATTTGTATAGATCTTGGAAATTAGAGCAAGAAGATACTCATTTAGCGATTGGACCTGCTGAAGGATTTCCTCAACATTCATTTTCTAAGGTTTCATTATCAAAATTCACCTTTCCTCACGAATTAGCCGCTTTAATATTAATTGAACAAATTTATCGCTCAACTCAAATAATTAAGGGAACAAAATATCATAAGTAATTAAATGATAATTTAAAGAGCATTATTCAAGGCGAATAAGATGACACTGTTGTATTCTGTAATTTCTACAGTTTTAGGTGTAATTTTAATTTGGATGAGTAAAAATCAACCATTTCCTGAACATTCGAAAAATTTTGGAATTTTGCTTATTGTGTTAGGTAGTCTTGGATTTATTGCCGAACAGGCAGAAAGGGAAGTAGGCCCAACAATTGAGCCATTAATTCTAACAATTTTGGGAGGGATTGGAGTCGTAATAGGGTTAATTCATGCGATAAGGACTCGGATGGATGTTTTGATTGCTCCCTCTTCTGGCTTTTTGTTGGTTGTAGGAACAATTGCATTGTTTTCAAATGAGTGGTCCTCATTATCAAGCTTTGAACAAATATCAGCATTTATTTTAATTTCAATAATAATACTTTTGAATATTTATTTGATTTTTAGGACACTTTTGATTGGGAAATTGCCTTTGGCATGGTCGCAGTCAGGATTAAGACAATTAAGAAGAGGAATGATTTTCGGTGAAAATGGGGCTATAAGTTGTTTTGAAAAAGCATGGGATGTAGATGAAGAACATTTGAATGCTATGGCATATAGTGCACTTTCAATAATTCATAATCATTTTGAAAATGAAGAAGAGCATAAGAAATGGAATCAAAGATTACTTCAATTAGGCGGTCTTGAATCGGTAGATAAAACTTGGATTGAAGCGGTTGAAGATAGCCTCCAGAATTTAAGTAATAATTGATGCAATAATACAAATGTTTTTTATAATCAAAAAACAATGTATTATTGATGGAGGTAAACATGTTAAACGATAATAAAAAATGGACACTGGCTACTTATTTTTGGATGGGTTTAGTGGTTTGGTTTTGTGCAAACTTACTGAGTCAGGCAGTATTTATGGGTAAATTTGGAGAACCTTATGGCAAGGAATTGTTAAACCAAGGATTGGGTCCAATGTATTGGGGTTTAATAGTTATTGAACTATCAATCTATTTGTTCGGAATTTATGTATTGGGATCAAAATTAAAACAAAAAAATCTCTCAATAATGTCATAATTTGTGACAACCCCTTTTAATTGAAAGCATTAGTTTGTGCATGGTCCGTATCAATAGAGTCCATACCGGAACAGGCGATGAAGGCAATACTTCGCTGGTAGATGGTTCTAGAGTACCAAAATTTCATCCTAGATTAGAGGTTGTAGGTACTTTAGATGAATTAAATTCCATTTTAGGAAGTGTATTGATGGAAAGTAACCGGATTCCAGAAAGACATTCTGATGGCGGCGAGAGAAAGAATGTATTAGAAGTTCAACAGATAGTTTCTCGCGGAATTAAAAGAATTCAACAAGAATTATTTGATTTAGGTGCAGAATTAGCTTGTCCTGCAGATAATATTCCAGAAGGTATAGTCTTATTAGAACAAGAAGTAAGTGATTTATTATTATCAGAAATGGATTCAATGCAAAAAGAACTCAAACCATTAGAATCATTTATTCTTCCTGGGGGAGTTGCCCCTATTGCTAATTTGCATATTGCAAGAACCGTTGTTAGAAGAACTGAAAGACAATTAATTAAATTGATTCATGAAGAAGGAGAAGATTCTGTAAGAATATTTGTAAAAGAATATATTAATCGTTTATCTGATTGGTTATTTGTTCTTATTCGTTGGGTGTCAAATAGATTAGGAGAAGAGGAATTTCTCTGGGTTCCTAAAGAAAAAAGAATAGATAAAAAATCAATTTCAGAAATTATTGAAAACCAACAAACAAGGTTTAACTTAGACTGATTATTCAAGATATTTTCTTGCAGATAAAATTACTGATTTAGTTAATTCATGAGTCACTTGATTAATTGCTGAATCCCAATCTAACCACAAATAATTTTGATGTTCTTCAGATAATTCCACATTTATTTCTGATGTTTTTGCTAATAGCCACCAAACAGTTTTATGAATTACCTTACCTTTTTTTGTGAAAGAATATTCTGTTTTTTTAGAAAAATCATCAATCCATGTAATTTTTGAAATTCCAGTTTCTTCTGTAAGTTCTCTTAATGCAGTTTGTTTGTGATTTCCATCTTCTTTTTCCACATGACCTTTTGGTAAATCCCAGTGTCCTTGGGGATATTGCAAGATTAATATTGAATCTAGATTTACTAGAACAACTCCACAAGATGTTTCCATATTTGCTCTGTGAAACTGATTGTTTTTTGTGTTTGTTATCTTTTTTAATGATATAATTGAATAACAAGTTAATTTCACCTTGTGAATAATGAGTTTGCTTAATGGGGTAGTAATTGATAAAATTATAGCGGACGGCGATTTAGATGGGTTAATTGCAGCCTCAATATTAAAAGCCTATTTTTCAGAAGCAAAAACATTTTTCGCTCATCCTGCAGAGATTCGGAATGGTAATTTAGACCAGATTATTGATCGTAATACAGCAATTTGTGATTTGCCGTTCCATCCAAATTGCGGTTTGTATTTGGATCATCATAGTACAAATAAGCCCACAGATTCGGAATTAGAAGTTTTTTCATTAGAAGGAGGTACATGTGCCTGGTATCCCGTTGATTCTGCTGCCCGGGTGGCTTTTGACTTATGTTCAAAAGAGATTGATTTATCTCATTTAGAAACATTCATGGAGATGGTAGATAAACTCGACTCAGGAAAAATTTCGCTTGCCGAATTTAATTCAGATGATCCCATATTATGGTTATCTAAAACAATAAATTTAGAGGATTTAGATTATGTTTATTTATTGTTAGATTGGTTTTCATCAGGCAAAGCAGTCGATAAAATTTTAACTTCAGAAGAAGTTACTTCTAGAATAAATACAATTAAACAAAAACAAACAGAATTAAGAAGAATTATTATTGAAAATGGAGAAGTAATAGATAGAATTGCAATTGTAAAAATGCATGATACAGGACATAGAACAAATGGCTATCTCGTAACTTCTACATTTGGAGATGAATGTGATGCTTGTATTATTGTTCATGGATTTAGCGATGGAGTAATTGGAGATCATAGTCGCTATCCCCTTTCCGCCTCATTTTATTGTAATAGTTTTTTACACCGTAATCAAGGAGTTTTTAATTTAACAAAATTAGCACAGGCCTTTGATGAAAATGGAGGAGGTCACTATAATGCATGTGGATGTAGAATCATGCCATTAGAGGAAGGTAAAGTAACTAAAAGAAACGTAATTCAAAGTGATATTGATAAAAATTTAGAAGAATGGCTGAAAATTTGGAGTAGTAGAAATTAATTCCGTTCATCCCACATTTACATATGGTTGATAATTGCCTCACCAAATTCAGAACATTTTAGTAACGTTGCATCGTCCATTAATCTTTCAAAATCATAAGTAACAGTTTTTGCTGAAATTGCTCCTTCCATTCCTTTGACAATTAAATCAGCAGCTTCTGTCCACCCCATATGTCTGAGCATCATTTCCGCACTAAGAATTAAACTTCCGGGATTTACTTTATCTTGTCCAGTATATTTTGGTGCAGTTCCATGTGTGGCTTCAAAAATTGCAATTCCTGTATCATAGTTGATATTTGCCCCAGGAGCGATTCCAATTCCGCCTACTTGAGCAGCTAATGCATCAGAGATATAATCTCCATTAAGGTTCATTGTAGTTAAAACACCATATTCTTTAGGACGAGTTAGAACTTGTTGAAGCATAGCATCTGCAATAACATCTTTTATTGTGATTAAATTCCCAGTTTTTGGATTCTTTAGAGTACACCAAGGACCTCCATCAAGTAATTCAGCTCCAAATTCTTCTTGTGCTAATTTATATCCCCAATCCCTGAATCCGCCTTCTGTAAATTTCATAATGTTTCCTTTGTGAACTAATGTTACACTATCTTTGTCATTATCTATTGCATATTGTATTGCGGCTCTTACAATTCTTCCAGTTCCTTCAATAGAAATTGGCTTAATTCCAATTCCACTTGTTTCCGGGAATCTTATTTTTGTCACTCCCATTTCGTTTTGTAGAAATTGGATTACTTTTTCAACTTCACTTGATCCCGCTTCCCATTCAATTCCAGCATAAACGTCTTCACTATTTTCTCTGAATATGATCATATCTACGGCACCAGGGTCACGGACAGGACTAGGTGTCCCTGCATACCATCTAACTGGTCTTACACAAGCAAACAAATCGAGTTTTTGACGAAGGGCTACATTTAGACTTCTTATTCCGCCACCTACAGGGGTAGTCAAGGGGCCTTTTATTGAAACAAGTCCATTTTTCATTGCGTTTAAAGTTGAATCTGGTAACCATTCACCAGTCGCATTAAATGCCTTTTCGCCAGCTAAAACCTCTTTCCAGTGAATCGATTTACTACTGTTATAGGCTTTATTTACTGCAGCATCTACAACTTTTTGCATTACAGGCGTTATATCTATGCCAATTCCATCCCCTTCTATGAAATGTATTATTGGATTATTTGGTATTATTAGTTCTCCATTATTCATTGTAATTGCAGTTCCATCCATGTTCTCATTACGAGCCGACATGAGTGCCTTACATCAAATCTCCCATTATTCATTATAAGTTAAGTTCAAAAAATATAACTTAATCCATTGCATTATGTATCACGTAGATGTCACGTGGAAAGAAGAAACTGTTGCTTTATGTTCAGATAGCAGAGGTAATGAAATGTTATGTGATTGGGATAGTGAAAATTCGTTATCTCCGGTTCAAATAATGGTTCAAATGGTTGGTGTTTGTAGTATGGCAGAAATTGTAGTTGGAATGAAAGATAGAGATTTTGATTCACTTTCAATTGGTATAGATTATGAAAGAAATAATGAAAATCCACGCTATGTTACTAAAATGAATTTAACTTTTAAATTAAATACAGATCCAAAATGGGAGAAATTAGTTAGAAGGTTAATTACAAAAACATTTGAAAAATATTGTTCCGTTGCTTCAACAATTTCAGGAGTAACTGAAATTACATGGGAATTAGAAATTAATTAGAACTAATTTTTCCAGTTTGTAAAATGTAATTTCTTTCAAATTCATTAGCATAATTTTCATCCCAGTTTACTAATTCTTTTGCCATTATTTTTTTGTATAAAAATGGGGTGACTAAGACCAAATATAACATTGATAAATATCCATAAGGCAATACAGGGGCATTTTCATGACTTGGATTTAATTCCCAAAAATTCAAATTAGTTGCTCTATGATGATCTGAGTGTCTTGTAACATTACACAAGTAAATGCTACTAAGTAAATGATTTGAGTTCCAAGAATGCCTCATTTCTACAGGTTTTCCATTTTCTCTTACTAAGCCATAATGTTCAATATAATTTATTGCTTCTAATAGTACTTTTGCAAATGCAGCACATAATAGAAAGCATAACATTCCAATTAATCCACCAAAAACAAATGCTAATAGTGTAATACTTAGACTTCTTAAATAACCAATAATCATTCTATTATGTATACTAAAAATATTTTGCTTCCTTCGTTTTAATCTTCCTGCTTCGATTTTCCAAGCACTTATTTGTTCTTCAAATGTTGCTTTTAAAATAAATAGATAGATATTTTCTCCTCTTTTTGCAGAAGCAGGATCTTCATCTAAGCATACATCTCTATGATGGCCATAAACATGCTCTATAGCAAAAGTACAATCCCAAGAAAAAGCAAGTAACCAATTTCCTATGAACATATCAAATTTATTTTTTTTCCTATGTGTTAATTCATGTCCTGGAACAGTACCAAGTATGCCTATGGACAAAGTCGTTTGAAAAATCAAAGCAAATTTATCAATCACAGTAAATGAGTCCTTAATTTCTAAAAAATTAATATTTAAATTTGAATTTAATCCGTTTATATACCAATTAGGAGGACTGCTACTGAAAATAGATACAACTAAAAATATCAAACAAAATAATATTGGTAAATTAATATAGATTGAAAAATTTAATATTGAGGGGTATGAAAATTTTTGAATTTCCATATCTCTTGGTAATATATAATCTCCAATGATAAGGAATAAAGACCAACCTATGCAAAAATATGTTGGGTAATTTTTACCCATTAAAAAAAATATAATTGTGAAAATACCTGTTATTGCAGGGATATAATGTTTAAGATATTTCAACATTTTAGCACCTTATTTGAAATTTAATTCTTTCTCAAGTGGCTGAAGAATAGATAAAAATTCTTCAAATTCATTCTTAGAATCGTTTTCCATCCAAACACCCTCAGCAAAAGTATTTGATTGGTTAAATTCCTCAGTGAAATTCATTCCAAAAATCCATTTTTCTTTAGAAAGGCCTTGTTTTACAGCCTTAGCTCCGATACAGATTATCTGCCCTTCTAGATTTTCAGAATTTAACTCTTCAATTATTGTATTTGCCCAAGATTCTAATTCAGCATCACCAGTACCTTCGCCTCTTTCGGTTCTTTCTTCTAAGACTTCTTTTGCAAAACGGTCTTCAATTTCTTCTCTTAATGAGATGTCCAAACCCATTGCATCATGCAATTTTTCAATAATTAATGCACCTTTTTTTGACATGCTGCCATCAGACCAAGCAATTTCAAGCGCTCTCCAAAAAATTGTTTTCAATCAGAATCCTCCAACATTTCTCTTACTAAATTCATATGAGTCTCAAATGAAATATCAAGGTCTTTTCTTTTTCTTGCAAGTAATGCTACTTCTGATGGATCAATTACATCATCAACCCAAACAGTATCTAACATCATTCGGTACATTTCAATAATTTGACTTTCCGAAGATTCCTCTTTCACAGGCTCTTTTTCTTCTTCATCAGAATCTTCAGAACCTAATTCTATAGTTTCCACTTGAATTTCTTCATCATCAACTTCATCCATTAGTTCTTCTAACGGATCTTTATACGAACTTCCTCCATTATTAGAATTTGANGATTCTCTTCCCCCNATTAAATCAAAAGGATCGATTTCTTCATCATCTTCNAATTCTTCATCATCATCTCCAAGAGAAAANGAATCTTGGCTAATTATGGAATCATCTNCAACTTCTTCAGGNTCCTCGATATCTTCGAGAGTTTGGCTATCATCNTCTTCTATGAGTTCTACGGNGGTTATCTCTTCCTCTTCTTCAAGCCCAAANTTTAGAGTAGTATCTGGCATTTCTTCCTCTTCTTCTTCAAAAGCNGCNAGAGGATCACCACCATTGGATGGTTTTTGTTCATCAAGGGTGACATTTATTAATTTTTTAAGAGCATTAATGATACTAGGATTGTTTATTTGATTATCCTCCATTGCTTCCTCTATTCTATCAATAGCTACTGAAACAACAGCATCTCTTTTTCCAGACCAATCTCCATTTCCTCTGAATTTTTTTATGTGTTCCAGTGCATCTGATTTTTCATCATCTCCTAGGTTTAATTCATTTTGAATTGCTTTAATAATTTTTAAATCTTCATCAACCGCACCTTTTCTTTCAAATGCAATCACCATTACTGAATGCAGCACTCGCTCTGGCTCAACCATGCACCCCGTAACACTTTTACCAGTTAATACAAGTGGTCTTATTGATTAATTTACAAATTCAATTGAACGATTTTTTAATGTCTTTAATTGATTAGTTACAGCAGCACCAAAAATATGTTCTGAACGAACTCCAGTTAGCACTACCATTACTCTTAGTTCTTCATGCATGCTTTCATCTACTGTAGCACCCCAAATGATTTTTGCATTAGGATTAATTTTATTTCTAATTACTGATGCAGCTTCTTCAGCTTCTCCTAAAGTAAGTGATGGTCCACAAACTACATTGATTAATGCACCCCTTGCATCTGAAAAATCCACATCCAATAATGGTGATTCTAAAGCTTGCATTGTCGCTTCAGTTGCCCTGTTCATTCCTGTAGATTCACCAAGACCAATCATTGCAACTCCTCCTCCATTTTCCATTACACTCTTCAAGTCCATAAAGTCTAAATTAACCAAACCATCTTTTGTAATTAATTCAGTAATACCCGCAATACTTCTCATGAGTAGTTCATCAGCTACTCTGAAGGCAGAACTAATTGGAAGATCCTTTACACCTTCTACATGTAATAGTCTTTCATTCGGCATTACAACAACAGTATCACAAATATCTCTTAATCGTTCTAAACCCCATTCTGCATGTTGTCTTCTCATATTTCCTTCTGAATTAAATGGATAAGTAACAATTGCAATGGTTAGTGCACCTTGTTCTTTTGCAAATTTTGCTAATACGTGTGCACTACCAGTACCAGTACCTCCCCCAAGCCCACAAGTTACGAATGCTAGGTCTGTTTCTTCCACAATTTTCTTAAGTGCTAATTCAGATTCATAAGCGGCCTGCTCACCTTTTTCTGGATTACCTCCAGCACCATGCCCTTTTGCAGTTCTTCCAATAAGTAATTTATTTGGAACCTCCATCCGTAAAAGATGTTGTGCATCAGTGTTAATTGCATATCCAATTACGTATTTATCATCAAGTAAATTCTCTTGAGCTAGTCTATTGACTGTATTACTACCACAACCTCCACAACCATAAACTCTAATTCTTGGAGTTAAGGTTCTTAGTAAATTTTCAAGTGCTTGATCATTACTTGGAGTTGGTTCATCATCTATAATAGCATCAACTTTTTTGTCGCCTTCTAATTCTAATACACGCTCTATGAGGTGTCGCATATCGTCAGTTCTTAACGTAGTGACTTTGAATATGTCGCTATTATTAGTATAATTTATGAGATTATGATACTAAATTTTTGTTACCATCAATCTGTTAAACCATCTTCTACTACACTGAAAACAGCTTCACCTTCAGGTAAATTAGGACTATCTACAAGTCTTGCAATTCTTCGTCCAGCCTTTGCTTTACGTAAATAAATTCTAAATGCTGATGCATGGCTA
>NZKH01000003.1 GCA_002692465.1 Methanobacteriota archaeon
TTCATGGAAACTTGAATAAAATTAACCCGATTATCGCTCTGGGAAAAGCGAAAAAGCTTCCATTATCAAGTTGGAAAACAACAATTCCAATTAATTTTAATTAATAAATTAAATAAGCGAGTTCTACTATTACAGGTTCATATACTTCAAAAGTAAGATGTAGTGTCCAATCGTTTCCAGGATCTATGCCGTCAGGAAATTCAAAAGGAAGCCCTGAATCTAATCCGTTTGAATGTACTTCCCAAACCCAATTTCCTGTACCAAAAAGAGAATTATCATCAAATAGGATATTCATTAAAATATCTTTTGAATCAGAAGAATATACTTCCGTACCATTTGGAATTTTATTCATTTCTTCACGATGAATGATTGCCTTTGCTTCTTCTGCGGGGTTTTGTCTAGTGCTTTCAGCATCCGCTGCCCAATTATTATTTGGAACTTCTAAAGATAGGGAAAAATTTTCATCTCCTAAGAGATTCCCATCTTGTGTTAATATTAATGTTGCATTTATTGAATATAAAATGCCATCTATTGAAGGAATATGTGAATTATTCCATTCTTCACCAGTCTTTAAATTACCAGACCAAGAATATTCTCTCACCCTTTTTGCCCAACGAACTTCAAAATTACGTGTATTAATATCGACTTCCCAATCTTGAGTTGTTGTTGCTCCTACATCATCAATAATTTTTAAACGGCCTGAGATTAAACCACTTTCAGTAGTGGGTAAAGTAATAATTGAATCTGTAAAGTCAATATCATCAACAGGATTACCATTATTATCAGAATCTTTTGAAAGATTAGAATCCCATTCATAGGATAATTGTCCTCCTTCTGGATCATATGAAGAGGATGCATCTAAAACTACAGATTCTCCCGCCTTAACTAATAATGGCACGTCTAGTACTATTACAGGGACACCATTAACAAAAATATCTGTAGTAGTGCTATCAACTCCCCCTTCACTATTTGTTACAGTTACAGTTATCGAATATTTACCTGGTACATTATACACATGACTAGTAAAACCAACAAGCGTTTCAGATTGGTTTCCATCTCCGAAATCCCATATAAAATTTGTAATAACTCCTTCTGAAGTTGTTGTTTCCCGAGCATCAAAATTCACTGCTTCACCAGATGTTATTTCATTTGGATAGGCTGTTAATGATGCTCTAGGTTTCGTCACACTAATACTAGTACAACCCGCGAAAAATACTGTTGTAATCATCAAAATTACTAATGTATTTGCAATAAATTTCCTACGGTAAAACCCCTTCATGTCCCATCCCCGGCATGGTTTGGTTGCCTTATTATATTTCAACGCTAAGTATTAATTGTATCAATTTATTAGTTTTGAATAGTAAAAAAAAATCACGGCTCTATGTGCTTTGCACCTATCAAATGTTCATCAGAACCCTCAACTTTTGCATCTACAATATTTAATTGATAATGTGATTCTAATTCTTTGTTTTCCAACAAATCATCTACTTCAACTTCGCCAACATCATAATCCGGTGCTGATTGAATCTCTTCCCTTTCAACTTCTGATTCATCACTTTCGAGTGTCGAAAACACATTTTCAATTTCTGCATTCTTTTTTTCCTTATAATCTTCTTTTA
Source organism: Methanobacteriota archaeon (assembly GCA_002692465.1). GTDB lineage: Archaea > Thermoplasmatota > Poseidoniia > Poseidoniales > Poseidoniaceae > MGIIa-I. The sequence goes on from NZKH01000003.1 coordinate 1,620, forward strand.
ACTTCTTTTCTGTTTGATTTTCTAATTCATCAAAAGTAGGTGGTTCTTTAATTTCAACGCTCCAAAGATGCTTAAACTTTTTTAACCAGCGCACAAACAAACGAAGAGAGTTCCTTTTTTGATTCTTATGTAATATTCAAGGACAATAAGTCGAATGCAGAAGTATGGCGGAAGACATATTCAGCAACCATAGAGTTGTTGGATTCGATCTCGAAACAACCGGAATTTCAATAAGACAATCTAAAATCATCCAATATGGAATTATTGGCTCTGAAAAAAATGGTGATGAAATAAGATCTAGTTGTCTTGTTAATCCGTTAATTAACATTCCAAATTCCTCTACTCAAGTTCATGGAATTACTGATGAAGATGTGCGCAAATTACCAAGTTTTAGAGCACATATTGAAAATATTTCAAGTTTATTAAATGATTCGATAGTAATTGGTCACAATATAAAAAGATTCGATTGGCCTATTTTAGAAAATGAATTTCTGAGGCTTGGAAAAACTATTCCGAAGCCATTTGCAATAATTGACACTCTTGAAATAGCAAGAAAATTAAAATTACCCCGGCCACACAAACTTGAAGTTTTATGTTTAAATTATGGTATTTCATTAACAAACGCACATGATGCAATTAGTGATGCTTCCGCGACTTTGCTATTATTATGGAAAATCATGGAAGAAAATCCAATGCCATTTAGAAAATCATTAGAAGAACTACAAATTTGGAATACAGCATCTCTTGGAAAACATGAGCAAGATTTAGGACCAAGCATTAATGATCTACCAATTATTGATTCAAATGGAAGATTAAGGCGTTCTGGAAAAAACATTATTCTAGCTTTTGGGCGACATAAAGGAAGGACTTTACAAGAGATAAATAAAATTGATAGGGATTACTTAATTTGGATTAAAAGAAGCAATAAGGAATTATCTGAAGAAATAATTAATGAAATAGATTTGATTTTGAATTAATCAGTTTTAATACCGCTATCGGGGATGGGTTTCCAAGGTAAAACATCACACCAATTTCCAACTCTCCAAACGTTTTTATCTGCTTTCACAGAACCCAAAAATACTGCTCCTTTCCAATCATCTTCTACTATTTTTTTCAAGGAGTTTAATGCTGGACCTTCAAACACTGCACCAAATTTCTTACCACTAGGGATAATACCTCCTTCATCATTTTTCGGAGTGCATAATTCAATTAATGCTGCTCCTTTTTCAACATCTGCACGTTCAATTAAAACTACAGCATCTACAAACATTCTTTGAGGTGGACTTTTTCCTGAATGCCTCCAATTCCACCAATGAGCACACCATGCTTTATAATCACAAAAACCACACGCTTCTTCACTTGGTTGTGCTTCAAATGGTATTTCACTTGGTTGAGATAATTCCCATGCTGTGTAAGCATCTTCCAAAACTGATGGGCCTTTAGATTCTACAACCATGGGGCCTCTAGTATACCAACCCTCAGCCGTAATTTCTGGATGAACTTTATTATTCTCAGCCAATAAATCACGATAAAATCTTAATTGTCTACTTACTGTTGGTTTTAAGGGCCCCGTTGGAACTTTTCCTGTTTTTAAATCGGCAACAACCCAACCAATAATATTGCCTTCAGCATCAAACTTGGCTAAAAGTAAATCCATACGCCCCATTAATCGACCATCTGTTGATCTTAATTCCCCTTCACAAGAAAGAATGATTCGTTGAACTTGCCTCCATAATTTAATCGTAATTAAATTGGCATCAAGTCCAGAGGCCCCTACTTTTGTTAATAATAATTCTATAGCGCCATATTGTTGATTTTTTGCATTATCCCACTCGGAATCTTTCCATTCTGGGTGTCTGGGTGTTTTGAAAAATATTTCTTTTTCTTCTTCCCACCTTTTACGTAATACCCTATTGGCCAAAGTAGGCATCCATCCTGATTCTTTAGGGTCTCTACCTGTTAAATTTTCACCAATTATGTCTTCTATCGAAGCGTGTACAATTGTACCAATAGCCGCCGCCATACTTGTTTTCCTAGGCAATCTTTGTTTTGATAACCAAAACTGTCTTGGGCAGGACTCAAATCTATTCCAAGCCGAAGGTGATAAAATATGACCTCTTTTACTATATTTTGATGCTGTATCTGTTTGGGCCACGCTTAAAATCCCCCTTCCAATATGGGCAGATGGTAAGGTTCTCCTTCCAAAGCATTTTGGAGGGATTACTCATAAGAGAATCATGGGAGAGGGTACTCAAATAAAAATCTCAGAAGACGCAGACGTAGAAAATGCGTTCTTAATCTGCTGTTTTCCAAGTGTTGGAATGGTTAGTAGCATTGTAGGCCAATATCTATTAGAACATCTTAACTTAAATTTCAGTGGGGCAATCAGTGACAATAGAATTCCTGCAATTTCATTAGTCAAAGACGGGAGGCCAATGCCTCCGGTTAGAATTTATTCTGGAGCGCCTATTTGTAAATTAGAAAATTGTGATAAAGTTGTTTTAATTTCTTCAGAATTTAAAGTGGGAGGAGAATTGGCATTTTCAATGAGGGATTCTATACTTGAATGGGCAAAAGAAAATAAAATTAGCCAAGGGATATTTATTGATGCTTTTGCAAAAAAGGGATCCCCTCCACCAGATCCTAGTTCTGGTGAGCCAATTGTTGAGTATCATGATAATCCAGAGGAAATAGATTTCGTGGGAGTGGCCGCTACATTAGAGGGGTTAGAATTACTAGAATCTATGGAAATCCCACTTCTTGAACAGGGACTTATCGGAGGGATGAGTGGCGTTCTTCTTGGAGAGGCAAGAAGAATGGGTTTGAACATGTTTAGTATTTTAGTGGAGGCTGACCCTCGTTTTCCAGATGCTAGAGCGGCTTCTGCATTAATTGAGAAATTAGATTCTTTATTGTCAGTTGTTGACCTTGACACCACTCCTTTAATTGAAGAAGCTGAACGTATTGAAGAACAAATAAAAAGTATGCTTGAACATCAATTACAAGTTCAAGAATCTGGAAAAGATGGCGCACCTAATAGTATGCTTTATGGTTAAAATTTTTTGGTGGTAATATAATGGAAAAAGGGAAGCGAAGAACGGTAGTTCGGAAATCTCCTAAAAATAAACTCAGTAAGAAAGTCACTAAAACAATTAAATCTAAAGTTTCAAAGTCAAATAATCGAAAATATGGGACTGTTCCAAAAAAATCGACTTTAGTAGTTGAAAGATTAAAACGTGATTTGCGGAGAACAAGAACTTCTGCTTCATACAGAATTGGAAATACAATAATTAATTCTCTTATTAAACCTTGGAAATTAATACTCTTGCCTTTTAGATTAATAAAAATATCATGGGATTTGGCTAAGGAAAGATTAGGGATAAAAAACCCTCCAAATCATGATTCAGTTGTTGAAAATAAACACGTAAATAAAAAAACAATTGTAGTATTTCCAACTAATGGCGTTGGTTTTGGACATTTTACACGTATTTTAGCGATTGCAAAAAGAATGAAGAAAATAGATGAAGAAATGGAAATTATATTTTTTACCACTATGCCCACACTTCATATTTTAAAGGAACAAGGTAAATTTGTGGCATACCATATTCCTGGAAGAAAGAAATTTGAAAATATGGATGCAAAAACATGGAATACACTTACGGAAGAATTTATGGAAAATATTTTTGCGATCCATAGACCAAATTATTTTATTTATGATGGTGCATTTCCATACAGAGGCATGTTAAATTCAATTTCTAATCATAAAGAACTGACAAAATTTTGGTTAAGAAGGGGAACTTTAAAGAAAAATATTGCAAAAACNCCAAATGAAGGTGTTAATCTATTTGATTATATAATTCGTCCAAAAGATAGTGTNGAATTAGATTTAAGTTCTGAGGAGGAATATAATCCCGATTTAATTACTTGTAATCCNATTTTACTNTTAGATAAAGATGAATTGATGAATAGAAGGGACGCGTGTGCAAGATTAGGNGTTCCAGAAAATGCCGTAATTGTATATGTGCAACTTGGTGCTGGAAATATAAATGATATTAACTCAGAAATTGGAATGACTATAGATGCTTTAAAACGTTATGAAGATATTTATGTTGTTTTAGGTGAATCAATGATTGGTGCAAGATTAAATGTTTCAGGCGAACGCATAAGAATTATTCGTGATTACCCAAATTCAAGGTTTTTTAGGGCATTTGATTTTTCAATAATGGCAGCAGGATACAATTCATTCCATGAAGCGGTTCAATTTTCTTTACCTACAATATTCTACCCTAATATGAATACAGGACAAGATGATCAATTAAAAAGAGCAAAAGTAGCTGAAGACGTAGGTGCAATGTTAATTGTAAGAAAAAGAACTGAAAGCAATATTGCAGATGCAATTGAAAAGTTATATGATGAGGATCTTAGAAAAGTTATGAAAAAGAAGGCTGCTTTACTTCATACTGAAAATGGGGCGGAGCAAATCGCAAAATATCTTATTGACATGATTAATGAGAGTTAAGTTTTTTACAAAAACTACTATTTAATTCTTGATAATATTCATCATTAAGCATTGTATTTAAATTCCAATTTAATACAATTTCCTGCTCTTTTTTGGTCATTGGCTGTAAATATTTTTCTAATTTTATTTTTAATCCATCTCTATATTTTTCAGGAATTATATCAAACATCACAGGAAAATACTTTTCCATCCAATCCACTTCAAGAACGTCCCCTCTAACTCTTTTCGTCAACAAACTCATCATACTCTCATTTCCTTCTATGTCTAATTCAAATAATTCTACATATTTGGATGTTGAATAAGTTAAAACATTTTCATGCTTAATAGGGAATTGTGACAAATGATATTTTGCTTCTCTAATTTTAAACAACTCATTTAATTCCTTTTCAGAAATTTTTTTATTATTTACTACTGAATCAAGTACCAATTTCCTAAAACATTTCCAACAGTTACGACATGGGTTCATCCATTTACCCCTCATACAAGAATGGGCAATATGGCCAAATGAAGAATCTCGATTAATTATTGAAGTTCCTACTTCACTAACTCCTGAAACTACTTGTAATAACGGCAATCCAACCGCAGCAAAAAGTGTGCCCCACATTCTGTAATGAGAGCCTTTTGGATAATTTCTATAATTGGGGTGGCCAACTCCAAAGGCAGATTCCATAATTGTTCCAAATGCGATTGCGTCAAATTGCATATGATTGGCAAGAATTATTGCAGGTGCTGCATTTGCGACATCTACAGGAAACCCTACAGGTTTACGAACATATTCTAAATCCGCTTCAATTTTATAAACATCATAACCAAGTTCACTCAACTTTTCACATGCAACATGTGGTGCATTTTTATCATATTTTGATATTCTAAGTAAGGGTAGGGGCCTGTCTAAAAAAACTGGTACTGTATTTTCCGGCATTAATGCTAATGCTGCTGTTGAATCTGCCCCTCCACTAAATGCTAATGCTGGCCTTGAATCTGCAAGAGGGGTCCATGGTTCTAAGTCCTCGTCTATGTTTTCTACAACATATCTTGAAATTACATTTGTTGCCTCAAAAAATTTCTTACTTATAGGTTTAGGGAATTTTATCCTTTTTCCAATAAATGGATGACAAACCAAAATCGAAATTAATGCTAAATGATCCGGGTGAATATTTTTTGAAGACAAGCCCTTGGGAAGTTTAAATGAAAAATTACGCTTAGATAATGATACTTTTGGACTTGGGTGTAAATTATCTTCTTCCTCAACGTCAATGAAAAAAGTTATCTCTTTTTTGGAATGTTTAACTCTAATTTTCAAAAATAATCTCCCCTTTGTTAATAATTTCAAATATTTTATTGAACATAATTATAATTATGTCTCCTTATTCCAATGCTCGTTCCATATTTGAGAGACTTTCTCTTCAACATCATCTCCCCATCTCTTCTTTGATTTGTTTGTTATTTCTGTTGCTTCTTCCTCCCAATACCAACTTATTGCTACGGATAAAGCCATTAAATTAGCTTCTAATGTATCTCCAAGCAATCTAATTATTTCATTCAAACAATCTTTTGCTTTTACTTCATCACCCATTCGGTACAATAAATTAATTCTCTTTTCCCATGATGATATTGATTTAGGAGAATTATTACACTCTAAAATATAATATTGTAATGCTTTTTCTTTTAAATTCATTTGATCATATGATAAAGCTATTACTCTAATTGCTGTACTATTCTTTTCTGATATTTTTAATGCTCTTTCCAAATATAAAATCGCCTTATTATAATTTTCAAGATCGTATAAATTTTGGCCTAATTCAATTAAAACTTGTAAATTATTCTCATTTAATTCTAACAGCTTCTCTCCAATAATTATTGCTTCTTCTAATTTATTTAATTTAACTAAACTCTTAGCCTTATAAGATAACCCCAATTTATTTTCTTTTTCAAAAAGTAATAACTGATCACAATAATGCAATGTATTTTGGAAATCATTCATTTTATGATACATTCTAATAATTATAGAGAGGGTATCAATGTCTTTAGGATTTAATTCTAAAATTAACAAATAATACTCCAAAGACTCTACATTGTTACCTAAATTATTATTTGCCCTAGCAATTAAACGTAATGCAGTTATATCTTTTTTATCATTTTTCAAAATGGCTTTGGAAATTTCAATACTCTTTTTATATTCTTCATCATTATAATAAATTCTTGATAATTCTTGTAATGATTTTATATCATTAGGATATTTTTTTATTATTTCTAAATAAGATTCTACTGTTTGTTTATCATTTTTTAATTTTTTATAAGACCTGGCAATTAAACGCATCGCTTCTAAATTATTCTCATCGATTTCTAAAACTCTCTTTGAAAAACTAATACATTCATCAAGTTTTTCAATTGTAAAATATATTCTAGACAACATAAATAATGTATCTTTATCTTTAGGAAAATACTTTATTATTCTCAAACTATGTTTAGAGGCTAATTTTAAATCTCCCAGGTTTTTATAAGATTTAGCAATAAATTTCATTGCATCAAGATTGTTTTCATCGATTTGGAGCACTTTTTCTGCATATTTAATACAATCATCAAACTGATTATTATTATAATAATTCCTTATAACAAAAAACAAAGATTTCTTATCAGTTGGATTCTCCCTTACTTTTGTTAAATTATCCCTTAATAAATTATTTTGTATTGCATTTTTCATTTCCTTTTTACTATTTTTTAATAATTTTTCAATAAATTCTATTTTTTGAATTAAACTTAATTTAGGATCTTCTAATGAGTCTGTGTTTTTTGGTAAACTATCTTCTAAATCGTCTATATTTATAATTAGTTTAGTACCCAAATCAATATGATATGAATGTTCTTTTTCAATAATTGAAGTTTTTTGATCTAAGGGTATTTCAATTATATTTTCTTTAGCCCTATTTACAAATATTGCAAAGATCCAAGGTAAAAATATTATTCCCAAATAAATTGCAAGACAAATTCCTAAATTTTCAAGTATCTCAAAAAAAGTCATCAAATCAGCTACCTTCTGTCATACCAATATAATGTGAAATTGCATCTTCAGCATTAGTATCTATTACTATTTCTCCCTGATCTAAAACAATTCCTCTTGAACAAATATCTTTGGCCAAACCAAGTGAATGTGTCGAAATTATTACAGTCCCTGATCTTTCAATAAATTCTTCCAATCTTTTTGCAGCTTTCTTTCTAAATTCTCTATCTCCTACTCCAAGTGTTTCATCCATTAACAATATATCTGGTTTTAATGCTGTAATAAAGCCAAATCCAATTTTCCCTCGCATACCAGAAGAATATCCTGAAAAATTTCTATCAAATGCTTCACCAATATCTGCAAAGTTCTCAATTGATTCAATGAAAGTATCTAATTCATTTTTTGAAATCCCATAAGCTAAAGCCAATTCAGTAACGTTTTGTCGCCCTGTTAATTGTGGAATAAAACCAGGATCTGCGCCTGCAAGTAAAATGACTCGGCCCCTAGTAATAATTTTCCCCTCGGCTGGCCGGAGTAATCCAGCAATACATCTTAACATGGTAGATTTCCCCGCACCATTTCTACCCAGTAGAGCAACTATTTCCCCATCATTAATGTTTATTTCTAAATTTTTTAATGCATGGAAATTTTCAAATTCACCTAACGGTTTTTTCCGGCTTCGTCTAAAAATATGATAATTTACAGAAAAGTTTGAAATTTCTATTGCTATAGACTTTTTAACCGCCGAATCAATATCAGATTCCTCAACCGATAAAGAGGACTTATCTAAGACCATGTTGTCATCCTCCATCTTAATTTATCAATAAGTGAATAACCTCTTATTATTAATAATACTAAAACTACTAAGAAAAAGCCAAAAATTCTGTTATCTAAATTTAGTATTTCGGATTGTTCGCCCATTAAATATCTTGCTGATTCTACGAAATAAGTAAATGGATGGAGTTCATTTAATTTGTAATGTATTCCTTGAGTCGAACTTAATGGATATAAAGCCGGAGCTGCGAAAAATAAAATCATTAAAATATAATTTACAACATTAATTAAATCGGGTATTTTCTTAGATAATGGTGCTAAATTCATCCCAACTCCTTCGCTTAAAAAACCAATAATTTGGGCTATAATTAAAAATGATACTGTGCCAAATAAAGAAACTTCATATCCAATATAAAGGATTAAAGCTACTCCGAGTGATTGAAGTAAATTATCAATTATTCTATAGCGAATCATTGAGCCTGTTAATACACGAGTTCGTACTCTTTCTGCTTTCAAACCACCTGTAAAATCTTGTATTGAGTTCATTCCTGTTTTTAGCGAATTTTGAGTTAAACGAAATAAAGTAATACCAATAAAAACTGTTTGAACACTTGTTGATGCTCTTAATACAGTAAATACAAATAAATATACTAATGAGATCACAATTGGATCTAAAACTATCCAAACTAAGCCCAATCTTTTACGACCTGAAAGATGACGAAATCTCTTTTTTAAAATAAACTTCATTCTATTTCTATCTAATTTTATCTCCTCCGGGCCTAATACTCCTACTTCTTTACAAGATTTTGAAGTTATAACCCTCTCCATATTAACAACCTTTTTCTTTTGATGCAATTATAGTAATTTATCACTGCTGATAAAACCTTGGAAAAAATCATCATTAATGACTATTATAGTAAATAAAAAATTAATTTGAGTTTTTCTCACATTTTTTAAGAACGCCGAAGATTCTAGAAAATTTAAAAAACTAAAGATTTTTTTAATTTCATACGACGTATTGATAATCATAATTGTGAAGGCGGGTACATGGATGGGGATTTAGGATTGAACACTTCTATTGAAACTAGTAATATTTCTGTAGGAATTATTGGGCTTGGATATGTAGGATTGCCTACTGCAATTGGTTTCTTAGATGCTGGCTTTAATGTATGGGGAGTAGATGTATCTCAACGTGTTGTAGATACAATTCTTCAAGGGAAAAATCCAACAGGAGACCCTGAAATTGACAATATTATTCCTGACCCCAATACTGCAAAATGGAACATTACTACAGATACTTCAACTGCTGTTGAAAATTGTGAGATATTAATTGTTACTGTCCCTACACCTGTTACTTCGGATTTGAAGCCTGATTTGAAATATGTAATTGGTGCAGGTGATAATATTTTCAAAGCTATCAAGCCTAATTCTGGTAAAATTGTTGTTTTAGAAAGCACTGTTTATCCTGGAGTTACTGCCCAATCATGGCTTCCTTTAATTGAAAAATATGGATTAACTGAAGGAGTTGATGTAAATATTGCATATTGCCCTGAAAGATTTAACCCTGGAGATGAAGCAAATGGTGTTAGAAAAGTTGCAAGAGTCATAGGAAGTTTAAATCCTGAAATTGGGAATATGTTAGTTAATATATATTCTAAATTAACGAGTGGTAGAGTTGATTACGTTGGGAAAATCGAAGTCGCTGAAGCTGCCAAAGTAATAGAAAATGTTCAAAGAGACATAAATATAGCGCTTGTAAATGAATTGGCTAGAATATTCCCTGCATTAAATATAGATATTGAAGATGTTCTTAATGCTGCAGCAACAAAATGGAATTTCCATAGATATACTCCAGGAGTTGGTGTTGGAGGCCATTGTATTCCTGTAGACCCATATTACATGATTCAAAGAGCAGAGCAAGTCGGTGTTCCTGCAGAATTAATTACTGCTGCAAGAGCGGTAAATAGAACTATGCCAACACATGTATTTTCAGTATTAAAAGACATATTATACAAAAACGATGTTCCTGCAAATAATTCAAATGTATTATTCCTGGGATGGTCATACAAAGCTGAAGTAGGAGATCACCGAGAAACTCCTGCAGAGCACCTAGCATTGGCACTCACAGAATCAGGAATAAAAGTTTCAGTGTGGGACCCTCATTTAGAGAATGATGTATATCCTAACAATGTTAATGTAATTACTGATATAAATTCTGCAAAAGGTTTTGATTTGGTAGTATTGGTTACAGGGCATTCTGTCTGTATTAACCTTGACTGGGAAACTTTACTAAAAAATATGAGGAAGCCACTTATTTACGATGGAAGAAGAGTCCTTGATTTAAACAAGCTTGAAGAATTAGGATGGGATGTTTATGCTGTTGGAAAACCATAATTATTCATAATCGAATAATGTTTTTTTCTTAATTGGCATTGCGGCTTGAGTCTCTGAAATTAGAGTAAATAATTCAATTTCATTGATTATTGTAACACCTAATTCTTTAGCCTTTTTTAATTTTGAACCCGCAGAATCACCTGCAATCAAATAATCTAATTTTGATGATACAGAAGAGACCACTTTACCACCTACATTTTTTATTGAAAGTGAAATTTCCTTCCTTGGCTTAGAAAGTGACCCTGTAATACAGAACGATTTCCCTTCAAAAATCCCTACTTCATGTTCCTCTTGATCAATAATTTCAATTATTTCAGACAGCTCATTAATTAATTCTAAACGTTTAATAATTCCATTACGTAAAATTTCTGCTACTTTTTCACCAATTCCATCAATATTAGTTAATTCACTATTATCACCATTTTTTGCCCAAGTTAACAACTTATCAATTTTAACAAAATGTTGAGAAATCACAGTTGCCACTTCTGGCCCTATTCTTTCCATTCCTAATGCATGTAGAAATTTTGAAAGTGGTAGTTTTCTGGTTTTTTCTAATTCCTGAATGACATTTTTTGCACTTTTATCGCCCATTCTTTCTAATGAAGATATCTGAGAATGTGTTAATTTATACAAATCTGCAATTGTTTCAATAAATTTTGATTCTAATAATGAATCTATTAATTTTTCACCAATGCCATCCATTTCCAAAGATCTGCACCAATATGTTAGAGCTCTAGCTGTTCTTGCACTGCACTCTAATGATGTGCATCTTAAAAATGCACCATCTATTGTTAATTCTCTAGAACAAGATGGGCAATTATTAGGAATTTGAATTTCTCTATACACTAACTTACCTTCAAATAATGTGCCGTCAGCATGATTTCTATTTTGAATATCCTCATTTTTTGCTTGTCCTAAATTTTCAATGATTTTTGGAATTACATCACCTCTACGCGTAATTAAGACTTTGTCGCCGACCTTAAGTCCTAATCTTTGTAATTCTCCAACATTATGTAATGTAACATTTTCAACAGTTACGCCCCCCACCATTTGTGGTGCGATTCGCCCTACTGGTGTAACCACTCCAGTTCTTCCGGTTTGCCAATCCACATCTAAAAGTACACTATTCGCTTCTTGGGAGGGGAACTTCCAGGCTAATGCCCACCTTGGGTGGTGGGCTGTCATTCCCAATAATTCTCTTTGATTTAAATTATCTAATTTGAAAACTATTCCATCTATTTCATATTCATATTTTGGCCTTTTTTCAGACCAAATTTTGGTATGTTTAATCATCTCATTTTGGGGGTTTTTAAGATTAAAAACCGTCCAAGGTGCAGGTTCAATTCCTGCATTTTTTAACCATTCTAATAATTCACTATCGTTTTCAAACCCTGGTGTAGCATTTGGAAATTTAACATCATAGGCTTGAAAAATCAAATCTTCGGCTTGCGCTTTACCGTCACCATGTTTTTGTCTTAAGGCCCCAGAACATAAATTTCGTGGGTTTGGTGAGATATTCTTATATTTTTTTTCAAAGGTTGAAAGGGGCATTACAACTTCACCCCTTACATGACAATCTATTGGAACATTGAGTCTTTTCGGGATATTTGCAATTAATTTTGCATTAATCGTTACGTCTTCGCCTCTTTCTCCACTCCCTCTTGTTGCGGCCCTATACAAATTTCCTGAAACATATTCTAAAGATAAAGCTGAACCGTCTAATTTGGGTTGTGCAAGATATCTTTCTCCCCCAAAAGTTGTTTGTGTTACAAAATGAATGATATCATCATCATTTGTTCCCTTATCTAATGACCTCATGGGGAATTTATGTTCTACCTTTACTGTTCCTGGAAGAGGCTCTGGGCCTACTTCATGTAGAATTTTATTATTTGGATCTAATGATTTTAATTCGTCCCAAAGTGCATCAAATTCTGAATCTGAAATTTCGGGTGCTGAATGATTATAATATAATTCTCGATGATAACGGATTGCCGCTGAGAGTTTCTCGATTCGTTTCTCTTCGGCCATGTACACCCACCAACTTCATTGGCTTTGAATATCACGAAAAGTGTAACCCTAAGAGCTCTACATCAGGTAAAGGACAACGTGTCATTATCGCTTGTAATAATATACGAATATGGATTTCAGCAACCACGTGTACAACTGATTGAAACATATGTCCAGCATGAACGTTATTATCATCATCTGACCAACAACAATGGATATGTGTAAATGCTTTACCATCTTGAGTTCTAGCAATATTTCCTGACAAACTTACCAATTCTGAAGGTGAGTCGAGTTTTCTGCGGATATATACTCCCTCTTCGTTCATGTAACCGTAAAGAGTATCTCTTGTTCGCCCGATTCCACTCGTTATTGCTGCTGCATCAAAGCCGACTTCATCTGCAAGCTTCTGCAAAGATGTATGAATTTCTTCACCTGGATCGATTCTAACAAATAGATCATTGCCACTTTTAGTCCATTCCATAAAAATGCTAGAAGGCAGAGGGTATTTATACTAACTATTCCTCTTCAAGATTACTATTATTAGACCAATTATTATTTTGTGCATTAATAATTAATTCCTTAGCAATTAGTAATTCCTTTCGAGATCCACCCAATGGCAAAGGTGCAAAAATCCACCAACCTTCCCTAAACAAAACTATTCTTTTGTTAATTGAAACTTCGGGGTCTATTTTTTTTATTTTGTCCCAATCGAGTCTTTGCCCATCAGCATAAACACTAGTTTTTGTAATTGCATATCTTTTTGGTAAAAGCATTGTAATTACCAATGAAAATAACAATAAGTCAAAAATAAGAACTAGCCATAATGGGGTTGCTGATAATGATGCTAAAAGCCAAGGCAATATTGCCATTGTAATCAAAGTCAAAATATTGGGACCATTTCTAAAAAATTCCTGCTCTAATGTACTTCTCCAAGCAAATCCACCCATTGGTAAATTTCCTAGTTTAGGCACTGTTTTTTTGTTTTTTATTATATGCAAAATGTCATAGATAACAATTAAACCAACTGCACTAATTATTAAAATTCCAATTAGTTCCGGTGAAGTGTTTACCAAAATTATACCTCAGTTAATCTAAATCTTCTAAATAATGCACCACCAATTACTAACAATAATAATGCCCACACAAAAAATGCACCGTTTCCACTACTTTCATCCGATTCTACTGAAATTTCATTAGCATCAATAACTCCATTGCCATCTGCATCTTCATCTAAAATTAAATTAGTTTCACAATTTTCAACAATTTCGTCGGGTTTTCCATCAGAATCTGTATCTTTATGTGCACATGAATCAAATGGGAACGCGTCAATTGTATCTGCATACCCATCATTATCATCATCTTCATCTACATTATCTGGTCCACACTTCCTTTGATTAACATCGTCCCACCATAATTCGGAAATACATGTATCAATATTGTCTCCATCAAAATCGGAAGGCGTTATTGTGAAAAATTCTGTTGCTACAGACATTGCGCCGTAATTATCAATAGCCCCAAGTGAAATTGAATATTCTCCTTCTGGCAATTCTGATAATGAATAAGCAGAATCTGAAGTCAAATGTATTTCTTCATTCGTATCTAAATTTATTAAAATCCACATGATTGAAGATATGCCGTGTTCATCTATTACTGTATAATTTATTTCGGCAGCAACACCTGAAGGTGTTGTGCTTGAACCTTCTGAGATTCTATCTAACCCTTCAGGCAGAATTAAACTAATTATCGGAGAGGGGTTAAGTTCTAATTCAAAAATTGGAAGTTCGAAAGAGGGGCCAATCTGAACTGTAGTTGAATACGGCAACGCTCCATTAAATGTGATCAGTAATGTTGCATTTGAATAATCGTTAAAACCATTAGAATCAAACTTTTTCCAAATTATTGTTTGATTTTCACTACCACTAAATTGAGTAGAAGAGGGTGTGTTTTCTTGTGATAATTCAAAATTAGCATCAACTGTTGTGCCCTCTAATGTTGCTAAAAATAAATGCGTATGAAACAGATTTAATTCTGCTAAACCTTTCATTGTAACTATATTGTAACTAGTAGATTCTAAAGAAGATAAAGTTTCAAAGGATGAATTAATTATTAATTCATTTACTTCGCCACCTACCATATTAACACAGATGTCATTTAGAGAAATTAAAGTGACATTACTCGAAATCAAAGATATACAAGATTGACCCGAATTCCCAATAGCATTAACATTATTTGAAATTAAATTTTCAAACTGAATTGGTTCTGCTGCCCTACTATCGACAATGTTAATCTCGTCAACAATCAAATTATCAAATGTTACTGAAGACCTCATTAATTCTACATTTGAAATATCTCCAAATGAAATTTGAACGCCTACACTATCTTCGATAGACAAAGCGACTGAATCAGATTTTAAATCAATATTTGAAACAATTAATTCATTCATTTGATCTAAAATTTGTAAGCCTGTTGTGTCTATTTCATCCATTATAACATTACTAATTGCTCCATCAATTGCAACGGCCCTAATCCCTGTATCTAATCCATACATGGATAATTGGTTGAAATTAATTTGAGTCCCTGTTGCTCTAATTCCAACATTACATAAAGAGATATTTGAAGAAACTATTTCTAATGAATTATCGAGATGATTTGAAGTTTTAATACAATCATCACCTAACTCCAATGAACTATCTTTCAATATAACTGAACTTCCATCATCAATCATTATATGACCATTAATAGAATTATAAAATGTAATATCTATTAATTCTGCAACGGCAGAATCAACTAATTTTAAGCTTTGTACAGCATTCAAAAGATAAGTTCCTTCAAAATTAATTTCCCCACCCTCAACTAGGATACCTGCCCAATCTGCTCCGTGCAAACTAGCACTTCCAACATTTAATTCTCCCTTGATTGTTATTCCTTTATTAGTTGAAATCTGTAAATCGACACCATCATCTATTTCCATTAAACCGGAAACTACCAAGTCGTCAAAAAGATAGTATGGTGACCACTCTAAATCTAAATTCAAATAATTAGATACTTCGTCAGTATTTACTGTTGATGCAATAAATGTCATTTCAGAATTATCTGAAACATCCCAATAATTAATTTGACTGATTTCTAATTGCCCTATTTCCATAGTTACAATCCTATCTAAATCCTCATCTTCAAAAATACCACTTTCATTGTAAGTTACACTTTTTGCTCTTAAATTTGCGGTACCTGTTAAATCAGTAGTTGCCGAAATTATTTCATTGTTTTCTTGAATGCCGTCTAATGAGATAAAAGCAGAGGAAATCGGTTCTCCTTGATCAACTACACTTACTAACAAATTAGTAAATTGTACTATAGAACCTCCTTGAGATATTGTTGTTGAACCAATTAATCCCCCCCCAAATAAAGAAAGTTCACAATTGCTACTTGTAATAAGATTTACATCTCCATTCAAAGTAATTCCATACCAATTCATATTTACTAATTCACAATTTACTTCAATCAATCCTTCTAAAAATAATGATGAGGATTCATCACCTATTTCACTCGAAGATATTGAAAATTCTTCTCCAATAAAATTTGAATCTGTTCCAGTTAATATTCCTCCTGATTCAATACTAACATTTAATGCAGTCAAAGAAGATCCTATCAAATTTAGACTCCCTCCGTCTTGGATTGAAATATTAGAAAGTAATTCTCCACTAAAATCATCTAACACAATATTTACTCCTGATTCGATAATCCAATCACTACCATCTGAAGGTAATACTGGTAATTCAATTCTTGGATTAACATCATTAGTAGACAAACTCTTCATTCTAGAAATTGATTGTGCAGAATCAATAGCATAAACATCTGAATCTTGACCAACTAAAGGCAAAGTTACAATTCCATTAATGTCACTAATATCATAAAAATTATGGACACTTACTTCTATTTCATCAAGAGTGTTTGTTCCAGACAAATCAGTGATTTCTATGTTAGTTTCAATATATTTTTCTGCACCTGAAACTTGAATTAAATTTTCATTAATTTCCGTTGAGCCATAAAACAATTCATCTGCTTCCCCTTGTCCTGCAAAAGTAAATCCTGTTCCTCCCCAATCACGAATGTATGTCTTTGCGCTTGATTCTGTAAACAATAATGAACTTGTATGAGATGATGCTGTCCATTCTGTAATACTAATTTGACCTGATTTGGAATACAAACCATAATCTCCAAAATTCGTATTTAATGACCCTATTTGTGATTCTGAACAAGCTTGGAAATATCCAATATTTGTATTATCTATGATTGATAATGAGTCAATTTCTGTTGTGCTGGTTGTTTCACATGAAAATCCAGTTGAAAAACCCTCAATATTTACGGAATTCGCTATAATATGAGACCAAATTAACTGTAGCCCTATTGATGTTGTATCGGCCCATTGTGCTTCGTGTGTTAAATTTAAATCCCCATTAACACTAAGATCTCCTCCCAAAATTCTCAAGGCAGTCCCATGATTTTCTCCTACTGAAATATTCGTATTAAGAACGTTAATTGAAGAATATTGAGCATCTAAGCCATGAGATTCCCCTTCCCAAGTTCCGTTTGCAATTGATAATTCTGAGGATGATATTTGGCCCACTTTTCCATTAGATAAAAATGTCACACCATTTAGATAAAAATGTCCGCTACCAGAAAAAGAAAATGATTGGCCATATCCATTAATTGCCGAATCTCTAATTATTACAGTATCAGATGTTGACGCCTCCATTGCTAAGCCTACGGATTCTGAATCGGAAATCTCCATGTCACTAATTTCTAAGGAATTCACCGAATTTGCCAATAATACTGACTCTATTGAAGTCCCATCTACATCATTAATTGTCAAAGAGGCGCTATTTGAAAAATCAAAAAGTTGTGTGGCAATATTCGCATCAATCCCTGAATAAGTCATTCCACTTTGATCTCCATAAGCACGTAAAACAAGTCCTGAATTTGAAGCGTCAATAGAATCTAAAGAGCCTGATGCCCCTCCTAAAACTTCTAGCACAACTCCTGTATTATTCGCTACTAAATCTGTAAATGATCCTGAATTATTGTGTTTCAATAATTGGCCTGAATTATTTGAAGTTAGCCCATTTACTGTAATTGAGCCTTCGTTAATAATGCAATTGTTTTGAATTTCTAAACAAGAGATGCTATTAATTACTGTAGTTCCATAATTAATAATTCCTTCCATACTCTCATAAATTATTGAATTTTGAATGTCCAATGTAGAACCAGAACTAGTATGAATTGCATTTCTAGATCCATTTAAACTCATACCATTAATTTCTGCAATGCCAGTATTTTGTATTTGAATTCCTTCCCAGGTTGATTTGGAACCCAATTCAGACTGTTGTGAAATATTTGAAATAAATTTTACACCATCAATTCCCGTACCTTCAATAATTAAACTTCCTTCGACAGAAATTGAGATGTCTGCATTGATTTTGACTGTTGTTCCGTCCTCAATAGTTAATTGAGCTCCTGATTTGATGATTATATCATTATCAATCTCTTTAATTCCAGACCATTTTACCGAAGTCTCAATTGTTTCAGCGCTATTTATTCCGATTTCTGTTATTGGAATAACACTCATTACAAAAATTATTACAAGAAATAATGTGACTTTTCGCCCTTGCATAAACACTGTGAAACAGACTAATGAAATGAGTGTTGCCTTTATTTACAGATTTTTAGAATGGGCCCGCCCAGATTTGAACTGGGGTCAGACGGCCCCCAGCCGCCTAGTATAGCCAAGCTAACCCACGGGCCCAAATTAAACTCTAATTAGTATCTGTATGTACTAAATGGTGCAACTTCTTCAATAAGTTCTACGTGAGAAACGTACATTCTACGGCAACAATATCTTGTAAGTTTGATATCATTTAATGCTTCTTCTACACTTTTCCCTTCTTCAATAAGTTCTTTGTATTTCTTCCATCTATCTGCAATTACAATTCCACAACTAAAACAACGTACTGGTATTAACATTTTTCAATCACCTATATGATTTTTGTTTCTTCTTTCTAGCACCTTTACCCATTTGATGCTTGGGTTCTTTTCTTCGAGGATCATTGACTAACAAACTTCGATCAAATCTTAAATATTCATCTCTAAGTTCTTCATCAACTCCTTCTTTTCCTCCGTTGAAATGAACAAGTCCTCGTGCTATTGCTGTTCTAATAGCATCTGCCTGACCCATTATTCCTCCGCCATGTACTGACAAATTAACATCTACATTTGATAATTTACCCATTGCATCTGCAATAATCAATGGTTCCATCACTTTATTCCTAGCCATTTCTGGTTCATAAATTTCAACAGGTTTACTATCAATTCTTACTCTTCCTTTACCCGTTTTCACAGAGGATCTAGCAATAGCGGTCTTTCTTTTTCCGCTCATGTTTACTACTTTTTTCTTTTTTCTAGCCATTATGCCTCACCTTTCTCTTTTTTCCAACGGTGCCCAGGGGCTCCCATGGCTATACTTATTTCACCTAATCGCATAAAACGTTCTGGTAAATCTTTCTTGATTTCTGAAATATCTCCTAAAACATGATTATCTGGAAGTTCATCTAGAGACAAATGTGAAGGGCAACCAATTTCGCAACGTATTGCTTTTAATGCCGCACGACCACTTGCCTTCTTTTGATATGGTAACATTCCCCTAATAGATCTCTTAAATATTCTATCTGGCATTCTTGGATAAAATGGACCTTTACGTGGATGGTTTAATTCATATCTTGCTTTGAAATCATTAATAATTCGATCTTTGCCTCCAGAAATTATAGCATTTTCAACATTAATAATAATCACTTTATCTTTAGTGCCTGATTGGTGAGATTTTAATAATTGACTAGCAACTTTACTTGCAAGACGACCCATCACAATATCTGTGGCATCATAAACATAAGTTATAGAGGTATTATCCAAGAATAATCACCCCTTTTCCTTCTGGGTTTTCTGTCATTAAATCATTTAATGTAAGGTATTTTCCCCCTGCGGCAATGATTTTGTCCCTCGCTCCTTCACTAGCGCTATAAGCTGCAACAGTTGGACTCCCCTCAACTTCTCCACTTCCTAATAATTTACCAGGAATTAATACTATTGCTCCTTCTGGAGCGTGTCGCGATAAACGACTTAGGTTTGGTTGAGCCCAATTTTTCCGGCTTTTTGAAAGCCTTAATGCAACATCTCGCCATAGTGCAGAACCGGTTTCCCGGGACTTTTCTTTCAACTGGTCAATTAAATCAACCAGATTCGGATTTGTCTTTTTATTTTGCTTATTCATATGACTCCCTCGATGTTCGGGCAGCCTCGCGACCCTCCTCCCCGTTATGAAACCAACGGATTAAATTAGAGGGGGGGAAAGTCAAATTTTACCTCAATATTCATACAGTGAACTAAGGTCAGAGGCTCATGGATTGGAAAGCCACTATTGACGAAGCAATGCAATTAGAAACTGAAGATATCATTGCTGCACACAGAAAATATGAGGAGGGAGTAAATACTGCTCTATCTCAAGCACAAGAACAAATTGAAGACTCACCGGGAGTTGCAAGTGCAATGGAAGCATTATATGGTGCATTAATTGCTTATTCACAAACTGTCGTACTAAGGATGAAAGCAGAAGAACCCGAAATTGGAGGAGTTGATCATGCATTTAGAATCGGGCAAGCATATGGGGTATCTTGTATTCTCAACCACCTTGTAGATAGATTAACAGACACTACAGGTTCAACACATCTTGCAGCATTAGACGATTTCAGTGATAGTATTCACAATGAAATTCTCATTGGTGCAAACGCCGCTGGATTAACAGTGGAATTATTAGACGCTAAAGGACAAATGGTTGATTAAATCGAAATTTGTTCATTATCATCTTCTGTTTGACCTTGAATAATCATTGTTCCATCTGCTGATTTGAACATTCCCGCTTTAACTTGCTTTTCATGCATGTCTGAGGTATGTTCAGCAGTACGTTCAATTCTACCCTCTTCTCCAAGAGCAATAGTGATGCTATCCGAAATCATTTGTAATGTTTGGATTGCCCCGTCTCTATGAGTTGGTCCAATATCGTGATCTGAATATCTTGCTTCTTCGAAAATTGATAAGAACCTATCTAATTGATCTCCGGGGACCATGTAAAATGCTCCACGAACTGCAGATTCAAATTCACGTGTGGTTTCATATACTTTCTTCATAAATCCATATGAGCGGAAATGATGAACTAAATCTTTGTAGCAATTGAAAATCACTGCAATATATTCATTTGAAGCTCTCAATTGTGCCATAGTGTCTGTTAAAATTCCTCTTAATATTTCTACACGTTTACGATCTTGCATTCTTCTATACAAAATCATGCCTACTAATAATGATGAGACTAATAAAATCGCTCCAGACAACATTAATTGAGGTGATAACAATCCTTTAGTTTCGAGTGATGTTTGGAATGTAGATAATTCCATGACCTTTGTTACATTAAAACCTGGATTCGCAAAATTCATGGAACCAGGGAAATAAGCAATTACCCTCCATTTTCCATCACAGGGTTGGCCTGCACAAGTATCTCCTGTAAAATTCCAATTGAAATCTGCTACTCCCTGCTCATTTGTTAATACCTTAATTGTATCATCAGTAACCCAGCCTTCAGAATCTGCGTCCGGATTCGTTGGATCCCAATATTGTCTAATAAACCGAACTTCCTCATTTTCTACAGCAACATCAGCTCTATCACGAAGTACAGATACAGAACCAGAAACGGTGTCTCCAACGTTATATCCATTCTCGGCAAACCGTTCCCAATTTTTCCTGATGATTAAATCTACATTACTTCTAACTAAAACTTCAATGTCATCATATGAACCGTTAACAGATGCATCACGGTCCATATCACAACCACCATTAACATCCCTATCTGGTTCATAAGCCACTCTTATCGTTCTTAATCCTTCAAATTGGCCTGCAACTGGTTCAACTCTTACCGCTGGTCGCTCATCATTTGAATACCAAAACATCTCACCCGTTGAGGGGTCTGTTTCAATAAATGCAACTGGGTATGACGTTTTTTCTGGCTCGACATAAATGTTCAAACAATCTCCAATTGGCAATCCATTAGTTTGTTTTAAAATTGCATGAATATGGAAGCTTTCGCCAAAGAAAATTACTGGATATTCTGTTCCATTCGCAGCAACATAATTAGCAACATTAAATTGTTTAGGACCTATTTCGGTAATCTCCAATGTTGAATTAGAAAATACATCAAAGGTTGCATTTTGTGTCTTTCCTTGATATCGATATGCATCATTATTTTCTTGTGAATTATATTCTACAGTAACCGTAACTTTTCCTGACTTTACATTCTTAAATTCATCACATTCGATTTCATAATACCCATTACTATTCGTTCTTTGAGATGGACAAAATTCTGGTTCTATTGAATCGCCCAACAAATAAGATACTCTTATCCAACGTTCTGAGAGATTGTTGCCCATTTCGTCAGACAATTGGCCTGTAACAACCATTGGTTTTTCTATTGCTTCACCTGTTAATGGGTCTTCACCACTTGTGTATACAATTTGATCATCGATAGTTAAATCTGTATTTCCAACTAAAGCAAAACCATTTCCTTGATATGGTAAAACTCTCCTATAATGTGTTTGACCTGATTTTAAAACACAGGAATCCCACATACCTACGGCTGAAAGTGTTTCTGTATTTAGTACGTCACAACCTTCGTTTGGTAATGCCTCTTCATATCTTAAAATTACATTTACAGGACCATAACCGTCTGGTAAGAAGGTTGTTGAATCTTTCATTAATGTTGTAGGATTTAATGGATATATGTCTGCCTTCAAACAATTAATGCCTTCATTATAACGATCTAATGTTCCATCTTGGAAACCAGTTCTACTACTTGGATCTAAAGGATCTAAAAGCCATCCAATGTCTTTATCCCAAAAACCATCTGGACCTTGGCTTTCAGAAAGAACATTTGTATTTTCATTAAATGTATGTGTTAATAAGTCTTCAAAACAGTATTTTGTTGGTAATGTAATTGTTCCACCACTAGGTGCTACTGTAGCTACGATTTGTCTATTATAATCGTTATTAAATGAAATTCCTTCAAAGATAACATCGACTAAACCACCATTCGGAGCAAATGGTCCATTCAAACCGTTATCACTTATATCTGCAATCATTGGTGTTGAATTATCATCTAATACTTGAGCAGTGAATGACCATGCGTCTCCGGCTGTCAAAATATTCGTTCCTTTTTCATCCGCAAAAGTTCTTTCAACATGAATAAATGTCTGAGACACAATCCACAATTTCTCTACTGTACTAGATGGTTTCAACTTAGAGTTTCCTTCTGGCGAATAAGCTAAACTTAACTCGTATTCACCTAATTCCATATCAGAATCAACAAGAATAGGGAGGCTTAATCTTCCGTAATCGTCTGTATAATTGGTTCCTTGGCCTCCAGCTTGCCAAGACCATACAATTGGCGCTTGTTTTACTGGAACCCCTGCATTATCAATTAATTCAGCTATAACTGTTGTAGTAGTATTTCTATACAATCTTGGAATCGTATTTAATTTGAAATCAGTAGTTCCAATGACTGATACATTTTGATATGCTCCTGTTGGTGCTAATGCATTTAAATCACCTGAAAAATAATATTCAGGCGCTGAAAAATCGGCCCTAATACCATACATTCCTGCTTGGAATCTAGATTCAAAATCAAATGTATAATTGAAGACCGCTTCACCATCCACATCAAAAGGAAGATTATTCCAAAATGTTTCACCTGATGAGCCAAATGCTAAGTTACGGTCAAGATCAACTTGAAGAACTATGTTATCATTATACCATGGTACTTTCGTTCTATTTTCTACTGAGCCAACAACTCTGACTTGATCACCAGTGAGAACTTCTGGAATTATTTCACAACGATATCCTGTATCGGGATTTGATGCCTCAATCGGTCCACATGGGGGTAATTCATTAAAGGCTCCATTAGACATTTTAACAAACCAATGTGTTGAATTGGTTTCTACAAATGGTATCAATGCCTTGGCCCTAGAATTATTTTGTGGGCCGTATAATGAGGTCGGGTCTCCATCCCATAACAATGGGTATGGTTTGTAAGCCCTTGCGTCATTGAATGATACCCCTGCGTTGTTAAGTGCTTCTTCATGGAATAATGTACTCCAAGCACCAAATGTTCCATCTCCATTACTAATTGAGGAATTCCACCAATACAATGGTACTGTTCCGTCTACAATCATGTGTGCATCTATAAACATTCTTTGAACAGATTTCATATCAAATGCTGGTGTTTCTGAAGGTTCCACATAAGGGAATACTGGATCTAATGGACCCGCCAAATTAGGATCCATATATCCCTTGACTGTGAATAATCCTGGAGGTAAAGAAACATTAGTGTAATTATACCTACCTTGTACTTGATGTTCTTTCAAAACATCATTCCAAATAATTAATTCATACCCTCCAGTTAATTGACCAATTCCATTGTCTAATGAAGAATTCCAACGTACTTGTTCCCAAGTTCCATTTGCTCCATTCTCTTGAACAAAACTCATTGATGCCCAACCGTTAGAATCCGCTCTATATCCACTACCAAAACCATCGTATACAGTTGGATTTGTTAGATTTCCAAACGGCCCGTAATTTTGTTGTTGTCTAACAACACCACTAATTTCAAACGTCACAGGCGCATAAGGAATCCGTTTGTCAAAAATTCCCCTATCCCAATCTGCAGTATAGTGTGTCTTGAAATCTATCCATAATGGTTGCTCATCAGAACGTACATAATCCCAAGCAGTATAATCAAATGTTGTATTTGCTCTGACTCCAACAAAATAATCCGGAGATACATCACCATTAAATGTGAACATTTCTGTAACTTCTGCAAAAATACGGTATGTGGTATTATCGCCAACATGTAAATCTTCAGGATACAAAAATTGCCCTACAGTAAATTCACCATTTGCGTTCGTTAACACATCCACAGTTTCAACGGCTAACGTTCCATTATCTGCCCATTCAATATGCACTTGAACAGGAATATTTGGAGCTGGTTCTGTTTGTGAGGCGCCTTCTGGAAGCCAAGAAACTTCACCAGTAAATACCGCAGGCATAAAATGATCTAGCCATAATGTATCGGGTGTGTTAAGTGTTACAAATGTTGGAATTTTGTCATCTGCATCTGGAATACAATCATTATCATGATCCCAATCGCTACTTATCTCATTTGCTCCACAATTTGCTCCTGATGCTAAATGCCCTTGTTCTAAATAATCAAAATCTGTATCTTCACGGCCATCATTATCATCATCATTATCTAATGCATCTGGCCCAGTGCCTGGAACATTAGGATTGTAAAGTGCTTCACCTGAACCATAATCGTCATGATCCCAAGGGTTTGTAGAATTTGAGCCAAATCTAGACGGCCAAAGCATTATTTCATCTTCATCTTTCATTCCGTCAGCATCATCATCTAAATCGATATCATCTCTTAATCCATCATTATCATGATCCCATAAAATTACATGTATAGAAGTTGTAGGCTGAATTAAATTATCTGTTGGTTTGTAACCATTTGCTTCTTCCCAAGCATTTGTACGGCCGTCTCCATCCCAATCGTCATCAGCCCAATTAGGAATGCCGTTATTATCATGGTCCCAAGGAGATGATTCTTCTCCCCAAAAACAACCTGGTAGTGCTTCTTGGTCTACATCTAACCTACCATCATTATCATCATCAGGGTCCTCAGTATCTGGTACACCATCATTATCATTGTCTACATCATAATATCTTGGTGATAAATATCCTTGAGACATTCTTCCCCGATCTAATACTGGATTGAAATAACCATCTTCATCAACATCCGCATCATTTCCATCATCATCATTATCCACACAGTTACCTCCCAGTAACATATTAAATTCAGTTGTTCCAGTATCATCATCAAGATCAAAGTCTGTATCTACTTCAAAAAAGTCCCAAAGGCCATCATTATCATCATCAACATCATTCCAATCATAAACTGCATCATAATCATCATCTAAATCAACAGTGTCATTATATCCATCGCCATCATTATCTTGTGATTCTTCATCACTAACTAATAAGGTGTTTAATGCAACTTCATCTGGTAATGAATTGCCGTTAACATCTGAATTCCAAGTCCAAACACCCAAAGTAAGACCTACAAATGCTAAGAATAAACCTCTATCATTTTTTAAATCTGTATAATTAAATGCCGCTACTGTTTGACCATTAAATGGAATATGATAACATCCTGAATTTTCGTCTGGTGTGCATTGCCAATCTCCATTTGAGTTTACTCCGTCATAAGCTCCTTGATCCCAAACAGGATCTGGTCTAGTAGAATACGGTACCGAAAATTGTGCTTGAACATTATTTAATGGCATATGGTATACTATTGCATAAGAATAACCACAAAAGAATCCTGCAACACCTACACTATCTGTTCCCCCGGTCCATCCGCAATCAGACATTGTGAACGTTCCTCCCATTTTGGGGTCATTCACATCAAGTCTGCCATCATTCCCTTCATCTTGATCAAACCAATCAGGCAAACCATCAGAATCTTGATCTGTATCTAATCCATTAAGTAGAGAGTCGCCATCTGCATCTACATCCCATTCATTATTTCCATTGTAAGAACTCCATCTGGATAAAATAAACCAATAATATTCTGGAATTTTACCATCATTATAATTCAAAACAGTAGGTTCTTGAGATTCAAAGGGATTGAAACCAAAAGTCATATTCCAAAAATCATTATATGAATTAACATATCTATCAGAATCTGCGGTTCCTGTTAAATCACCACCATTTCCAACTGGATAATATGGTGAATCAAAATTATCGGTATCATCTACATCTACAACTCCACAATTTCCATCGTCCGGGTCATAAAAATCAGTAATCCCATCATTATCATCATCCCAATCAATACTATTAGCTAAACCATCACCATCAATATCACTATCTACACTATTTGGGCCATCATCTCTATATGTTGCTGGATCTAAATTGTTTATATCCGCATCATTATCAAGATCGCAATCAGGATCTATATCGATATAATCGGGTATTCCATCATTATCGTCGTCAGGATCATCCCAATTTAAAATTCCATCATTATCCCAATCATTATTTCCAGCATAAGATAATCTCATTGTCAAACATTCTGGTGAGATAGGTAAAGCTCCATCAAATGCAGGGTTTAACACCATTTGAACAGCATTATGAACTCCCAAAGTAGGGCAATTCCAATCATTTTGAACATCTGAAGTTGTTACCATCATAAATGAGTCGAATTCGTTTTCTATACTATCATCATCTAAATCATATGGCATTTGTTGGCCTGAAACATGATTAGGATTATCTGGATTACTAAAACCATCTCCATCTGTATCTGGAGCACCCCCCATTACAGGATCAATCCAATCCCAAATTGAATTATAATTCTGATCAAAGGGCCTCATTACATCATTATCTAAATCGTTATCATAATCCATTTCACAATCCATTCCCGGGATGTTATCTGTATCATCCCCTGGTGTTTGATAAGGACTTGAATCTGTCAAATCATAATCATTTAATCCATCCCCATTATAATCAACATTGATACATACATCTGGTATACCATCATTATCGTCGTCTGGATCCCACATATCCAATAGCCCATCATTATCGTCATCTGTATCTGCACTATTTGGTGAACCATCTGCATCAGTATCTGGATCTAGGAAATTTGGTATACCATCACCATCTAAATCCCCATCTTCAATATATGTAAATGTAGAATTTCCCGCATTTAATAAAGAATTACGTGCAATAAAATCAACTCCACCGCTGTAGATTGTATATTCTGTTCCAATCAATGTTGCAACATCAAAAGGACTGTTTGTAATATCTGTAGTGTTTGATGCATCATAAGGATGCCAGTCATTTATATCTAAAACTAAATCATTATCATCATCTGGATCAAAATAATCTTGTATGCCATCCCCATCAAAATCGCATGGCCATTTAAATTGGTCAATTCTT
The DNA here is from genome assembly GCA_002692465.1 of Methanobacteriota archaeon. GTDB lineage: Archaea > Thermoplasmatota > Poseidoniia > Poseidoniales > Poseidoniaceae > MGIIa-I. The sequence continues at coordinate 29,453 of NZKH01000003.1, forward strand.
CCATCGTTATCGTCGTCTTCATCAAAACTCTCTGAGCCAGCACCATCTGAATCTTCATCAGCTACTCCATCATTATCATGATCAAATGGGTTCTGATCTGCTAAATACCCAGGCCCTAATGCTTGATTAGTCCAAGGGTGTATTATGTTAGCATCAAGAATTCTATCTGTAGAAACATTCCGAGGATCATATCCCTGAGATTCTAATGTTTCATAATCAATAGGGCCTTCTAAAATACCATCATTATCGTCATCCCAATCAAATTCGTCTAAAATGCCATCATTATCATGATCATAAGGATCTGTTCCATAACAACCATCAAACCTTTCCAATAAATCATAAATCCCATCATTATCATCATCAAGATCGTTTAAATCTGAAATTCCATCGTTATCATGATCGTTTGGGGTTGGTTCTTCAAGCATAACACCGAAACCAGGAGCATTCAGAGAAAGTAAAGATAAATCGTGCACCTTACCATACAAGACTCCTAAATCACCATATCCTGGGTCTAGTAATGCTGGATGTTGTTCAAACTGTCCAAATACACTTCCCTGAATTGCATCAGACATCCCATATTGCGGTTCTTCTGATATCTGAGTTAAGGGAGTTCTATCGTTGATTTCAATAACACTAGTATTTTTTGATTTAAATAAATCTGTTTCGACTAAGGTAGTTCCAAATGTTGCAAAAATACTACCAAAAAATAATATCACAATTGCTAATGCCCAAAAACGTTTTTTATTCAGCTCTATGGTTTCTAATTCCTTATTATATATACCCATAATAGAATCCCCAAATTAATTCCATCCTTGTTTTATATTTGAATGCAATGGAAGATATATCTAAATGAGTATCATAAATTTAAATTAATATCAATAAAAAAATTATGCGGTTCTCTGGGGGCGAACCCCCAGAGATACCCGTTTCAATTTGTGATGCATTCAAACTTAAGCTTCGAGAATATCTTCTATTCCGTCGCCATCATCGTCATCATCAAGATAATTGTCAATTCCGTCATTATCTGAATCAAATTGGCCTGTTAATGAATTTCCATCATTAATTTCCCACCAATCATCAAGACCATCGTTGTCATCGTCATTATCTGTTTTATCCCAAATTCCATCATTATCATGATCATATCTGTAATTGCTAAAAGCCCCGCCAAGTTCATCTACATCCAAGATGTTATCATTATCATCGTCTGGATCCACACCATCATTAAGGCCATCATTATCATGATCTCTGCTGTAATCTTCTCCATTTGGACCTATGTCTTGGTGGTCATCGATTCCATCATTATCTATGTCTAAATCAAAAGCATCGTTTATTCCATCATTATCATGATCATAAATATCTGTGTTAGAATCGCCGTCTTGTGTTTCTAATTCATCATCGACGCCGTCTCCATCATCATCATTATCTTCATTATCTTCGATTCCATCGTTATCATGATCATTTGGATTTTCATCACTAGAATCTGGAATTCCATCATTATCGTCATCATTATCTAATTCATCAGGGATTCCATCGCCATCATTGTCATTATCTGCTTGATTGTCAATTTGTTGGCCTTGTTGCTGGTCTGATTGTTGACCTTGTTGTTGCTGTTGACCGTTTTGGGTTTGACCTTCTTGCTGACCTTCTTGACCATTTTGGTTTTGACCGTTTTGGTTTTGACCTTCTTGTTGGCCTTGTTGAGCTCCCTGTTCTCCGCCTTCTTGTTGTTGGCCTTGTCCATTATCTTGTTGCTCTCCTTGTTGGCCTTGTTGACCTTCACCTTGTTGACCTTGTTGACCTTGACCTTGTTGACCTTCTTGACCTGATTGTTGACCTTGACCTTGATCTTGACCTTGTTGGCCTTGACCTTGTTGGCCTTGTTGGCCTTCACCTTGGCCTTCACCTTGACCTTGTTGACCTTCACCTTGGCCTTCACCTTGGCCTTCACCTTGGCCTTCACCTTGTCCTTGTCCTTGGCCTTGGCCTTGTCCTTGGCCTTGTCCTTGGCCTTGGCCTTGTCCTTGGCCTTGTCCTTGTCCTTGACCAT
>NZKH01000004.1 GCA_002692465.1 Methanobacteriota archaeon
CAGTAGTTTCTCACGAAAATATGCCTAATGTAGATTTTGTCTTAGGATTGATGGGATTAACAATAGATAATTTGAGTGTCTCTTCGTATCCTATGGATTTAGGAACAGATACACAAGGTATTGAATGGGATTATAATGCTAATACAGGCCTTGAATGGAGAAATTTATCATCCAATTTGTCAATATTGTATGTTGATGATAAACCATTGTTTTCAATTAATGCATACATGATGCTTTATCTTGATTATTATCCCATGTTATCTGGAAACCCACCTTCAATGTGGGGAGAGTCCTCATTTAGCCCGATTAGTAATATGCTTGCGGCAAATGATGCACTGATTTATCAACATTTATTTAATGCATTTTACGAAGACTTTGGGGAGAATAATATAAATTATTTATTTAATACTCAAGATGCTATAATTACAAATGATTTTGTTTTTACAATAAACACACCAAACACGACTCCGTGGCTTGACTCACTGATTTTAAATTCAAATTCAGAAGTGCCTGGGGGGTTATTTGATAGTGTAGTTTCAGAAGTAAATGTGGAACAAAGTCAAAATGGAATTACAATGAGTAAAACAATACAAACCTCCGAAAATAAGATGGCAGTGTTGTCTGAAAGAATTAAAGAAGATGAAGATCCATATTTTAATGAATAATTATTTTGACAAATCTACATAAGGGATTTTTTCCGTTTCGCCGGAATCCCATTCAGCAATCTCTTCAGGCTCGATCTGTTTTTCTTTGGAAAAAGTTGCAACATTTATTTCTTCTAGAGGGTGATAATATTCTTCATTGGGCCCTCCCTTTCTCGGCCATTCTTTATTTTGCATTTCTGTTGACATAATAAATAATTTATATTCACTCAGATTTGATAATTGATGCATTAAACGTCTTCTTTTTTGTAAAACACGTTTAAAAAATCCCGATTTAACATTATTTTTTGGGACTTCTTCCCCAATTAACATTTTAATGAATATTAAAAATCGATTCCAAAACAAATAAAATAATGGGCCTGTTTTTAATTGAGCAAGTTGAGTTTTAATCAGCCAAAGACTCCACCATTTTCTTTTCGGGATCGCAATTTTAAATCCAGCAGAAGTTAAAGAGGAAGCTAAGGCAGCGTTTCTTGTAAATGCAATTAATTGACAAGGTAATGCCAACTCATTTTCATTACTTTCATCAATAAAATTAATTTTACTTTCAAATGATTTGCCATGCAATATGGGGTCTTGTTTCCACCTTTCCCATGCTGAATATATTAGTTTGTGCGAGTGGCCCTCTCCTCTAAACTCTGGATCAACAACTACTGTATGTAATTCAATTATTCTTCCAAGACGTTGCAAATTGGCATATCCGAGAATCCCTCTATTATTTCTTATCAAAATTCCAGAGTTTTGATTGAATTGTGCGATTAATTTTTTTAAATTCTTAGGTTTGCGTAAATCCAAATTTTCAAGTTGCATTTTAAACAACCATCTAGCTTCCTCTTCTACCACATAAACGCTTAGAACGATTCCTCCAATAAACCCATTTGTTAACAAACAATGTAGAGAAGACATGAAAACAGTGGAGTGTACCCGCTTAATTCATGAGCGCTTCCCCAGATTCACCATCGAAGAAATGGCTGATGCGTCAATTTTGGCGTATACAGCAATCCCAAACAGTAATTTCTTTGTTATTTTGGGCAACTACACTAACACTTTTGATTTATGCTAGAATAGAACATAGATGGGAAGCAGGAGATGACTATTATGGAATTCCGATTAGTTATTTAGTAATGATGATTTTATATGTTGGAGTATTTTTATTGGTTTTATTTATTGGATGGCTTTATGATAAAATATTCACTTTGTGGAAAGAACACCAAAACGTGGTTTTAGAAAGAAATCCTTGGGCAACATATCAATTAACTCCTAGAGATGCAATGATTGTCGGGTATTTAAGTAAATTAATTCGTGCACAAAATTCAGATAATGAAACTATTCAAAAAGAATGTGATTGGGTTGATAAATGGGTATCCGCTACTGCAGAATTAGAAGTATTTGATAGAATGGTCAAAGAATTAGATATTATACTTGATGAACCCGTGCCTGAATTACATTTTTTACCTGATGGAACAGTAAGTCGAGTTCGTGAAAGAGTTGAAAATAAAGAGGAATAAGTATGACAGATTGGCCAAGTGAATGGGCACCATTATCACAAGAAATATCTAATAAATTATCTAAATTAAAAATGGTAATTTTTGATGTAGATGGGGTGTTTACTGATGGCACGATTTTGAGAGATGAACTTGGAAATGAACAGCGCAGGTTTTCAGTATTGGATGGCCATGGAATTTCTAGATTGAGAGATAATGGAATACTTGTAGGAGTTGTATCTAGGGAACCATCAGAGATTACCAAATCCAGAATGGAGAAATTAAAGATGGATGAGATACATGTTGGTTCNAAAGANAAATCAATNACTTTGAAAGAAATATTAACTCGAAGAAAATTAGATTCTAATTTTGTAGCATTTATGGGTGATGATATACCNGATTTAGCNGCATTTTCNGAAGTAGGAATAAAATTGGCCCCNGCAAATGCCCAACCCCAAATTCGTAATCAAGCAGACTGGATAAGTAATGCATCAGGAGGTAATGGAGCGGTTAGGGAGGCTTGCGAAGTTATAATTTATTCAATAGAATGTAGCAGACAATCTGATTAGTATAAGACGCGGAGGGTAAACCATGGGGAGTAGTATACAAGACATTGTAGATTCAGGAAGCGTATACATTATTGCTGAAATTGGACAAAACCATCAAGGAGATTTAGAACACGCTAAAAAATTAATTCGGAAGGCAGCAGAAGCTGGAGTTAATGCCGTAAAATCTCAAAAGAGACATACAAGGACTTTACTTACTCCAGAAGAATATGATCGACCTTATAATTCACCCAACGCCTTTGCAGATACATATGGAAAACATCGAGATGCACTTGAATTATCAGTTGATCAACATTTAGAATTGAAGAAAGTTGCTGAAGAACATGGATTAGATTATTTTGTCTCTCCGTGGGATCCCGTTTCTGCTTCTCAAATGACCGAAGTAGGAATGCCATTGATGAAAATTGCTTCTGCAGGAATTACCGATAAAGAAACTATAGATGCAGCATGTAAAGGCGGGATGCCATTGATATTTTCAACAGGAATGAGTACAGAAGAAGAGATAGAACAAGCTGCTAATTGGGTTAGAGAAGCGGGCATAGGTGTCAGATGTATACTTCATTGCACTTCTACTTATCCAGCAGAGTTCGATCAATTAAATTTGAATTATATTCCTGTACTAAAAGAAAATTATCCGGATTTCATTATTGGATTTAGTGGTCATCATCGAGGGATTTCAATAGATATTGCAGCAGTAACTTTGGGGGCTAAAATAATTGAACGGCATTTTACATTAGATAGAACTCAAAAAGGTAGCGATCATGCAGCAAGCCTTGAATTTCCTGGTTTATCAAAATTAGTTAGAGATATTCGTGCATTAGAACTTGCTATGGGTGATGGCATTAAACGGGTATATGAGCAGGAATTACCAATGATTGAAAAGTTACGTAGAGTAAAGTGAGGAATTTACTTGAACTCAAAATCTGTTGTTGCCATAATTTTAGCGAGAGGCGGATCAAAAGGGATTCCTAAGAAAAATTTACGGTTGTTTGGTGAAACACCGTTAGTTGAATGGTGTTTAAATGCGGCCTTAAAAAGCCAAAAAATAGACAAAGTAATTTTGAGTAGTGATTCTGAAGAGATTTTAGATTGTGGTAGAAAGTTAGAATGCGAAATCCATAAGCGTTCAGCTGAACATTCTCAAGATACAACAACAAGTGAAGAATCTATGTTAGCAGTAATTAATGAACATCCAATAGCGCAATCTGCAGAGGTGTTGATTTTAGTTCAACCTACTTCACCATTTACAAAATCTGAAGATTTTGATAAAGCATTAGAATTATTTGAAAATGGGAACTTCGATTCATTAGTTACTGGAGTTTCAGACCACTCATTTAGTTGGGAAGTTGACGAAGAAGGTAATGCAATACCCCAATACGATCCTAAATTAAGGCCGCGCAGACAAGAGATGAAATCATTGAGAAAAGAAAATGGAGCATTCTATATTACTAAAAGAAAAATTTGGGACGAGGAACAATGTCGTTTAGGTGGAAAAATAGGATTTTACGTTATGGAACCATATCAAAGTATTGAAATTGATTCAGAATTTGATTGGATTTTACTTGAGCAATTAATTAATCATAATTTTTAATGTATTAAAAATTATTCAACAAGATCTTTCCATTTGTCTATGGGTTTACCTAATGAGGCCCATCTGCATAAGTCAAAAACACGTTTACCATTTTTCCCATCACATTTATACCCAACCTTTTTGAAGATTTCAGTAATACGTTTTTCTTCAAACTTAGGTGGATTTTTAATCCATTCATCTATTTCAGAAACATCTCCAATGGTTTCACCTAATAATTCAATTAAAGGCAAATATAAATGAGAATCTTCAATTTCTGAATTAGGATCAAGTAAGTTTACGAAGGGTATTTTCATAGAAAGGGCAGGAACAAGAACTGAGGTAGCTGGTGAAATAATAATATCACTTGCCCCGATTAATGCATGCAAATCAACATCTTGTTTGTGAATTTTTATTTCTTTACTAAAGTTCATTATTGAATTTATTCTTGTTTCAACGGGGTGAGGTTTGACATGAATTTCTATATTATCATCAAATTTAAATTTATTACATATTTCATCAAAGATATTATCACAATGTGTTTTCAAAGGTTCTCTATGTGTAGTCATTAACAAAACCATTTTTGAATTTAATTTTGCACCTACTCGTTTTTTCAACTCTCTTTTTCCAAGCTTTATTTTTGCGGGAATGTCATCTAATGTTGGTGAGCCCGTTACAATTTGTAATTTATGGGGTGCTCCCTGTTTTGAGTTAATTTTAGCAGCAAACTCACCCCATACAGCATTAGCATTACACCCCATCATAGAGCCTCTATAATCTCCAAAAGGAAATACTACAAGCGGGCATCCATGATCCACAGAAATTACAGGGA
>NZKH01000005.1 GCA_002692465.1 Methanobacteriota archaeon
CTGCATATCACAGGTGGCATTAATTGGTTAGAGGGCTATAAGTGAATAACGTTAATCAAATAATAAAAAATTCAAAGGAATCTGTTTTAAAAACAATGTCAAAAATGGATTTTTTCACTGAAAATGATTTAAATTCTTTAGATTTGGTAAAAATTGGCCTTCTAAGAAAAAATTCAGTATATAGGCATGGAGTTACAAGGTTCTTACCAAAAAATAAGTGGAGTTCAAAGGTCCCAGATCCTTCTTGTGTAAAAGTTGTTGACATTCATCCTCTGCTACTTAATTATGAATGGGAAACATATAGAGAAATTATTATTTTTCATGAATTTATTCATTGTTTAGGTTACCTAGGACACAATAAACAATTTTACAAATTAGAATCACTTTGGCCCACGATTAATCAAAAAGACACCCTAGGTAGGAAATTTATGGAAGTTTTAAAACTTAAAAATTCAACATGGAAATGGATTTGTCCAAAATGTAACCTTAAGGTCTTAAGACAAAGAAAATCATCAGGCAAATACATTTGTAAAAAATGCAACTGTAAATTAATTGATGAAGCAATTTAAAGTCTATTCTTCTTCAGAATTTCCATAAATTAATCCTTCAAGCATCTTTTTCTCATCATCATCTAGATGACCATCTTCAAGCGCATCATGAATTTTCTTTAATCCTGCTGCATCTATTCCTGCATCTTTTGCCGCACCCTCAATTAACTCAATTTCTCTTTCTTCAACTTTACCATCTCTAAGAGCTACAGTAATTGCTGCTTTCAATGCAATTGATGCTGCTTGTTCATCTGTTAAATCTAATACTGATCGTATTGCTTCTAATTCATCAAGTTCTGATTTATCAAGAACTCCGTCCTCATAAGCAGATTCATAAATTTCCATTAAAAATCCAGTGTACTGATTAGGATGTAATAAAACATCTCTAATTAATCCATAATCTACTCCTTTATCACGTTCTTTTGACAATTCAAGCATTACAATACTTCTTCTTACTTCCTTCACAGACATGTCTTTTAATCCATGCCCAGCCCAAATTAAACCCACTGCAGTAATTGCTGCAGATAGCCACAACATCACTGTTTGATCAATAAAATCACCAGGGTGTGTCATGTATACTATCCCAATACATGCCATTAATGCACCAGAAAATATCTCTGCCCAGTCGTTAATATCCGGTTCATCGTCGAATATTGCTAATCTCTCTAAAATCATGGCCTCAAAGTCTTCATCCATAGCCAGCCCTAACATAACCAAAATGTCCCCGCTCATTACCCTTGCCCTTGAACTAATTTTAAATAAATCACTTTTTGATAGGAAAAATGTTTAGAAATTTACATACAAATTGCTTTTGAGCCTTGGGCTTTAGAGCATATTCATGGCGAGCAGTTCAAACTCAATAAATAAATTGAAAATACCTGCTTTGGCCAAAGACTTTATTCAAAAAAAGTGGGGAATTAATGAATTATACCCACCTCAAAAAAAAGCAATAATTCCTGTTTTAAATGGCAAAAATACACTCATCTCAATCCCAACAGCAAGTGGAAAATCGTTAATAGCATATCTTGGTATAATTCAAAAACTGCTTGTAAAAAATAAAGGTAGTAAAGCCGTTTATATTGTCCCATTAAAGGCCCTTGCAGGTGAAAAATTTAGTGAATTGTCTGAGATTGGAAACGCACTAGGACTAAAGGTTGGTTTATCACTAGGAGATAGAGATGGAGGAAATACCGACATTAATCATTCAGACATCATAGTTTGTACTAGTGAGAAGTTTGATTCATTAATGAGGAATAGACCAGAAGTCATGGAAGGATTAAGTATCATAATTGCTGATGAAGTTCATTTAATTCATGATTTTTCTAGGGGACCAACTATGGAAATAAATTTAACTAGATTTTTATATTCTAATTCTGATGTTCAAATTATTGCATTATCTGCCACAATTGGAAATTCAGAAAAATTAGCAGAATGGTTGCGTGCAGAATTAATCGTGTCTTCTTGGAGACCCGTCACATTAGAACAATCCACACTGGCTAACGTTGACCTTGAACCTAGAAAAAGAATTTCTTCTTCAAAAGAAAATTCTAAATTACCACCTCCTCGTACTCTAAAAGGGCCTGCATCCCAACCAATGATTGCAGCGTTAGAAGATTCTTTAGAACAAAACATCCAATCACTAATTTTTGTATCTACAAGAAGATCTGCACAAAGTTTGGCAAGAAAACTTTCTGAAAGAATCGTTAAAAAGTGGACACGTGAAAAAAATGAAAAAATAAATGAATTTAGTGATTTAAGAACCGAGGTTGCATCATTAGGTGATGAATCATCCATATCTGATTCTCTTGAATCATCCATTCAAGGTGGAGTTGTATTCCACCATGCGGGATTAAACAGTAAGCAAAGAAAATTTATTGAAGAATCATTTAGAAAAAAGAAAATCTTGTGTATTGTAGCAACACCAACATTGGCATCGGGTATTAATTTACCAGCAAGAAGAGTAATTATTAGAGATTTAAAACGATTCGAAAATGGAATGTCTCGGTGGCTTTCTGTTATGGAAGTTCAACAAATGCTTGGTAGAGCCGGAAGGCCAAGATTTGATAATATTGGAGAAGCATGGCTTCATTGCAAAGGAGAAAGGTCATTTGAAAAAGCTGATGAAATTTCTGAAAGGTTTATTCACGGAAATCCCGAAGATGTTATTTCAAAATTATCATCTGAAAATGCATTGAGAATCCATATCTTAGCAATGATTTCTACTGGCGGAGTAAACAACAGATTTTCAATTAGTAAATTTTTCAAAAATACCTTTTTAGGATATTCACAACCAATAAAAATGCTTGAGGAGAGAATTGAAAAATGGATTCAATGGCTTTCAGAAAATGAATTAATTACAAGACTTGGGTGTGAGGAAGAACTCTATGATTCGATACCACTTGAGATTACAATTGATGAAAATGAAAGTTGGAATGATGATGTACCCACCTGGATAAATATTGCAAAAGATTCCGAAGGAATTAACTTAAATCAAAAATCTGAAATCACCTCAAATGCCCCAAAAAGCTTAGGGTTTAACCTTGCTAGTAATTGGGAATATAATGAAAATAAACCAAAAGCTGTAGAACCGCTAATCATGACTTATGCTGCAAGTGAATTTGGAAAATTAGTAAACAGAATGTATCTTGATCCGACTAGTGGGTTATTACTTAGAGAGGGTTTAAGGAGAGCTGTTCGCAGAGTTGTCAGAAATGATGAAAATTTGCCGCTTACCGATGAGGGTTTATTATATCTAATCTCATCAACTGATGATTTTATGAATTTTTGGTGGAAAGATTCTGAATATGACCATCTCTTAGAAAAATCCTCAATCATTGATAATGAGTTGCTTAATGAAAAAGAGTTGGAAGACATACACCTAAGTAGAATTAAATCCACATGGGTTCTTAATGATTGGATTGAAGAATATGAACATAGAGAATTGGAAAAAAAACATAATGTAATGCCTGGAGATTTAAGATCAAGAATTGAATTAGCAGAATGGTTACTTTTTTCGGCAAAACAAATACTATATCATGATGAAAAATTCAATAGTGAATATTCAACTTCAAAAAAAGTTGTAATGGAAAGGGTAGAAAATTTAAGAAAAAGAATACGTTATGGTTGTAAAAATGAATTATTACCTCTTGTTATTTTTCCAAACATTGGTAGAAAGAGAGCAAGAGATCTAATTAATTTAGGATTACAAACACCAAAGGAGATATTAGAATTAACTACAAATGACAAAAATAAACTATTATCATTACCTGGTTGGGGTCCAAAATTATTAGAAAAATTAATTCAAAGAATAAAAAATGAAGTGCATCTTACAGAGGGAAATGAAAAAAAAACTCGTGCTGATGACGAACCATTGCCTGATGAAAAATAGAAAACCATCAAAATGAATGAATATTCCCGTGGGTTATGGAGACAGCAACTCCGTGGTTCCCTTGTTGGGGTCTTAAATTTGAAAATAGTGCTATTTCAATAACAGATTTGGTAAATAAATTTCTTAAAAATCGTCCAAATAACAGGTGGTTATTAATTACAAAAGATGCTGCTGCTAGTGAAAGACATTTATGGAGCACTTGGTATAAAATGGAAAAAAACTTCTTAGAACATACAGCATTATCAAAAAATCCAGATGCCGAATTCATAAGAATTATTTCTGGCACACATCAATTGAAAACTGCTTTTTCCAGAGCCGGTTTAAATGAACATGATACCCAAGCATGGCTGATATATTTGCCTCAAAGTCAAGAAAATATTGATTCATTACCAAAAACATCTATGACTGAATTTGCTGAATCTGCACAGAAACTCATCTACCTTATTGAAGCCACATTAATCACTGAAAGGCCAAAGCCCAGTAAAAAAGGATTAGTTAGATTAGGTATAGAATTCAAAGGAAATGATGAATCAATAAATGATAATCTATTCATTAGTCATCTCGCTCGTTCATCCCTAACATCTTAATCAATTAATTCAAGAACCTCCGATTAGACGAAGGTATGGTGAGCAAGTGAAAATACTAACACAACCAGCACGTAATGCCGTCGCCAAGATTTCGGGGCCATGGAATAACGATGCAAATGGTACCGGAGGAATTGTGAATGAATGAAGAATTAGAGAATGCTATAAAAACAGTGCTAGAACAGTGTCCTGATGCATCAGAAGAGGATGTAAAAACTGAATTTGAAAGGTATGAAAGAGACTTCTTAATACCTCCAAAAGATGCATTAAGATCTGTTTTGAGAAAATTTTCAGCTGGTGATGTAAAAATTTCAACAAGTAACACAACAAGAGAATCTAAAAAAGTTGAAAATTTTAATTCACTAAGTGGCGAGGACAAGAATATTGAAATTGAAGTGAAAGTTATTTCATTTAACCCGTGGAGTCGTGAAATAAGAGGCCAACAAAGACAAATGGGCTATGGTATGATTGAAGAAGACCCCTGGGGAAAATCAAATACACGTCAAAGATGGAAATATACTGATTGGGGAAATCATTCTGAAACAATGAAACCAGGCTCAATTATTAGAATAGAAGGAGCATCCGTCAATGAATATGAAGGTAAACTATCCCTAAATATCAATCAAAGTTCAAGGATTGTTGTTTTGCAAGAAGGTGATGAAAATATTCCTACATTAAATGAACCAATAAATATCTCAGAAATAAACAACATTGATGGGGTTGTCAGCGTAATTGGTAGAGTTGTTAGCAGAAATGAAAATACTATTGAAAGAAAAGATGGAAGTGGAACTTTAAGTATGGTTAAAGGACAAATCGCTGATTCTACAGGAAAAATAGGATTCGTTAGTTGGGTAGATTTTAATCATCAAGTAGGCGATTTAATTAAAATTGAAAAATCCCAAATTAAAAGATTTAGAGAAACTCCTGAATTAAATATTGGACAATATACAAAGGTAGAAAATTTTAGAGATTCAAAATTCCCATCGTTAGATGATTTGAACTCAACAACAAAACAAAACATTGCTAATTTAAGAGATGGCATGAGAGAAATAGACATTACAGTGGAGATTAAAAAATGGATTAAGAGAGAATTCACTAATGATGAAGGTGAGAAAAAAACAGTTTGGTCTGGTGAAATAATTGATTCAACTGGAAAATGTAGAATGACCAGCTGGCAAGATATAGGAATTAATGAAAAAGATTTACCTGTGTGGTTAAGTTTAGAAGGAGTAAGAGTAAGATCATGGCAAGGAATTCCAGACATCACAATAGATAATATTGAACAAGTAAAAAAACACGATGAGGCTGTTTGGGAATCAATTGAAGATTCTAATGAATTTAATTTAGTTACACCTGAAGAAATCATTAATAGTGGTTCTAGAGCAAATATAGAAACTCAAGGAGTAATCGTTTCAATTAGAAATGATTCAGGAATAATTTGGAGAGATGAAAATAGAAGAGTCTTAAAAGAAGATGATGATAGAACTGGCGCAGTTAAAGATTTAAGAATCAGAATGATAATGGATGATGGTGAAAATTGCATCTCAGTCATAATGAATAGGCAATCTAGTGAAAAATTCATACAAAAATCAATGGAAGAATTAAGTGATACGAATAAAGAATCTTTCATTAAAGAATTAAGAACTAAAATGTTAGGTTTTCCTGTAAATCTGAAAGGTAGAAGCATTGTAGACCAGCAAGGAGCGATGTTTTTAGCAGAAGATGTGGAGATAATTGAAAGGGAACCAAAAGCATATGCAATGGAAATTAAAACAAAATGGGGGATATAAATGCAGTCAAATTTTAATAGAGCAAAAAGACAACCTGCTATAAGGATTTTAGCACAAGAATACTCTGAATCAACACTAAAACAACAAGGAAGTGGCGATTTTGATCCTGCATTTATAATCACTAAACTCGGAGCAAAGGTCAATCGCCTAGTAGCAATGGGTCTCTTAGAATTAATGGAGCGAAGAGAATCATCCTCCGGACTTTTTTGGACTGGTAGAATTAGAGACCCCACTGGTTTACATTTCTTTAGTATTGGCACATTCCAACCAGAGGAATTACAAATTCAAGCAGATGAATTATTAGCAAGATTTCAACAAGAAGAACCTGTGTTAATTATGATGGTCGCAAAATCATCAATGAGGCAGGGTGATGATGGTTCAATCTTTACTGGATTAAGACCCGAAGAAATTGTAATTATTAATTCTCAACAATATGCAAATCTATTAGTTGAAGCATCTGATGCAACATTAAAGAGAATTGAAGCTTACAGAAATTCTAGTTCCTTGGAACATGATATTTCTTCTTACAAAAAGGCAGGCATACCCTCAAATTTAATAGAAGGTATTTTACTTTCTAGAGAGCATTATGGAGAAATAGATTCAGAATACCATAAATTGAATGTCTTAAGGTCATTAGCAATAGCAGAGGGGGATACAACTCAAACAGAGTTGCAAGATAGTAAAGAAAAGATTGAGACACCTACAACTTCTGATGAGAATGATGATGAAATTAACTATAGATCCCTGATAATTGAATATATTCAGCAAAACAGTTCATCAAATGGAACAGATTTTGAATCAATTGTTTCTCATTGTATAAATAACAAAGGTGAAAGGGAAATTTCAGAAATCACAATAGAAAATATGGTTGAGGATGGAGAATTATTTGAAGTGAAATTTGGATGGTATAAATTAGTCACATGATCTCAATTATCCATTAAAATCCCCATTACATTCAAGTTCCAGTTCTTCTGTGGCATGCTGAGGATGACAATGGGCGATCAAGTTTTCTTCCTGCGGCCGGCAAATGGTGAGTGGATACAATTTAGTAATTGCAGCGTAAAAGTAAGCATCTCTAGAAGACTCACAAGAACAATAATTCATGGTGGAGAAGGAGATGATTTAGTTGACGAAGGTTCTGAGAGTGCAGTATATACTGTAAATGGATCTTTAGATTTAGATCAATATAAGGAAGTTTTATCAATTTTTAGGGGAGGACAACCATACATACATGAACCCTATGAAGAAAACGAAAAAAAAGTTGTATTCTCAAAATTTGAATTTGATGGAGAATCAAAAGAGTTTACATTTGAATTTATTGAAGATATCGTTTAAGGTGACTAAACAATGAGAGAACAAGAAGAATCCAGAGATTTACTCTACGCGATTAGGGCTTTGGAAATCATGATGTCTTCTGGTGTTGGTTTAGAAGCCGCAATTCTATCAATTGCTGGTGGAGGATATGGAATAATAAGTGACGATTTTCAAAAAATGATTAAACAACAAAAAAAGGGCAAAAAATTAGAAATTGCCCTTAGAGATTTAATGAAAAAGGCTTCAAGTAAAGGATATAAAAAATTATTAACAACCATGTATAATAATGTAAAATCAAATACTGATGTTCTAAAAACATTACAAATGCAGGCTGAAGCCGAAGAAGAAGAACAGAATGAGAAGATGAAAAAATATATTGAAGACTTAGGTGGGCTTCCTGAATCATTATTATCTATTGGAATGATTTCTCCAATTTTACTTGGATTAGTTGGATTAGCACCCCAATTAATGGGTGATGCAGGTGCAATCATGGGAACATTACCCTCAAATTCAACAATGATGAATATGGTTAGAATTGGACTAGGAATCACTCTTCTAGGAATGGCATTTATTGGAATGAAAGCACATACTAAAGATCCGGGGGTTTAAATTTGATTTTAGATTTCCTTGAAATTCTTAACGACTATCCCGCAGTACTTTTACTAATTATTATTGCAATCGCCACAATGGGCGGTGGAATTCCACCAATCCTAGAAAGAAGAAGAAGAAGAGGTCTTGAAAATGCAATTTCTGAGGTTTTAGAACTTTTATCGGACAACATTGGTGCTGGAGAAGGCATACAACAAGGACTTGCTAGAGTAGCGGAAGTTAGAAATGATTTATTTGGAAAATTAATAGGTGATGCTATGCAAGCTAGTAAAGCAACCTCATTTGATGCTGCAATGGCTGAAATGGCCGTAAAAAGTAGAAGTAAACAAGTTCAAAGGGTTGTAAATCTTATTTTGACATCACTTCAAGGTGATGCACCTATGCAAGACGTTTTGTTTAATATGAGTCAAGAATATTCAAGATTAAACAAATTAATGAATAAAAGAGATACAGAATTACAAAGTAGTGCTTTTCTAATAATTTTCTTTGTAGGTTTAATGCTTCCTGCAATCATTGCTTTTATGATTGGAATTTTTGCACCAAAATCATCAGGAATGGTGGTAGATGATTTGAATACAATCATGGCTTATTTCTTTGGTGCTGCAACAAGTATATCTGTTTTAATTAGCGGTAGAATGCTAGGTAGGATGAAAAGTTGGTTTTGGTATGTTCCTAGTTTTGCGCTGTTATCAATGTTAGTTTATATTCTCGGATTCAATGTTATTAGTTAAAAAAAAAGGTGAAAAATATGGCAGAAAAAGTACTAGAACAATATGGCGTAGTAACAATTTACAGAGACGATAAACATCCAGCCCCTACATATCATGTAGAAGGGCGGGTACAACCAAACCCCTATGGTAAATTAGCAGCATTATTTGAAGACGATAATTTAGAAGAAGTAATGTATAATGGTGGTGCTCAATGTGTTCAAGTTGCACATAGAGATCATGGCATGTGTCGTACAAACATATGGATTGATGATGAGGAAGGATTAACAATTGCAAAAAATATCGCGGCCTTTACCAATGTCCCACTAGGGAGTGGCCCAAACCAAGTACCAATATTTGATGGAAGGTTACCAGACGGAAGCCGTGTAAATGGTACAATACCTCCAGTATCTCCAGATGGGCCCACTTTAACAGTGAGAAAATTTAGAGAAGACCCTTTTACGATTGTAGATTTAATTAACTTTGGAACCATTAATCTAAGGCTCGCAGCAATGATGTGGTTGTGGATTGAAGGTTTAGATTCAAGACCCGCAAATTTTGTTTTAGCGGGAGGAACTGGTTCTGGTAAAACAACTACAGTTAATTGTATGGGAATGTTTATTCCGTGGGATAAACGTATGCTTACAGTAGAAGACACTGCAGAATTGCAAGTATATCACGATCACTGGCTCCGTATGGAAACTAGATCAGAACGCCCAGATGGAACTACAGAAATTGACATGAATGCTTGTTTAAAATCAAGCCTACGTATGCGCCCAGATAGAATAATTGTGGGAGAAGTAAGATCTTCAGAAGCGGCTACATTGCTTACTGCAATGAATACTGGTCACGATGGTTCATTTGGAACCCTCCATGCCAATACTGCTGCGGAAACTGTTACACGTCTAATTAATCCTCCAATGAATGTTCCAAGTATTATGCTTGGGGGTTTAGATTTAATTATTGTTCAGGCAAGACTTCATGAAAATGGAAGAACCGCTAGGAAAATAATTGAAGTTGCTGAAGTTGCTGGAATGGAAGGAAATAAACCAAGATTGAATGCAATTTGGAAATATGATCCCGTAAAATGTAAAATTGAAGAAACTGGTATTCCAAGCAAATTTAGAGAGACTATATGCACTGCTGCAGGAATTACACCTGCTGATTTTGAAAATCATGTCAAACAAAGAATGCAAATTTTAGCAGACTTAGTTAAAAGAAACATAAGAGACATCAATACAGTAACTAGTGTAATTCAAGGATTTTATGCTAAACAGAAAAAATAATCATAATTTTTTCCAAGGCATCTTTGTGTTTGATTTACCTAATGCATCACCTTTACTGTTTATGATTAGTAAACCAACATCAATGCTTTTTTCAAATTGATAAAGACCCCAATCCAAAGCTTCTTCAATATTCATACCTGAGTTCTTTACCTTTTGCGCAACCCTATAACAAATCATTTCTAATGTAATTTCTTCACCAATACCTGTTGCTATCACAGCAATATCTTCCTCACACCAAATCCCTGGACCCCATAGAGGAGTATCTCCGACTCTTCCTGCAGGTCTACCTGAACATCCTCCAGTTGATGATGCAGCTGCAATCAAACCATTTTTATCGATAGCTAATGCACCAACTGTATCATTAGCATTTTTTCTAATTCTCCCAATTACTTTTTCAAGGGGAAAGCCCTCTTTCACAGCAAATTCTGAAGCACCTCTACCTGCCAAGAGATTTACAGGTTCATCTAATAATTTAGCAGCCACTTTAATTGGATTTTTACAGTCCTCAATGGCAATAACACCACCAATTTTCCTATCACCTGTTGCAATTATTGCATCAAGTTGAACAGAGCCATCAGCACGAATACATCCCCCAGTACCCGCATTTAAATTTGAATCATTCTCCATAATTTCGACCGCTTTCAAAACCGCAGCAATGGACGTTCCTCCTTCCATTAAAATTTTTTTTCCAGCCTCAGTAGCAACATCAACCCCAGGTTGATCTTTAGCACCATGTCCTGCACCCCCATGACAAATTATCATGGTATTATCAAAAAAATTCTCTTTGTTCAAAGTCCTCTTCCACCGATTCTATCTAAAATATCATTAGCTAATTTCATTTTATTTCTCATCGATTTAATCTTATCGACATGATGCTGTGGAACTACAGGCTCTTGTTCCGCTTCCTCAAAGAAAGTACCTCGTTCTTCCTGAACATTTTTTACAATTCTCTTAATTTCTGAAATGACTGAATCTACTTGTGCTTCTGCAACTAAATTTTCAGGACCAAGTGTTGGTATTTGATCTGCAGAAATATGGCCCATGTCAACTGCTAACATTCCTGCAGCCCCCAGAATTCTAGGTCGAATTGACTCTTGATTTGCTTCATATCCTCTTTGTTCAAGGAATCTAATTAACAAAATTTGTTGATCTTCATCAAACTTCCCTGGATTTCTTCTCAAAATAACATCAATAACTTGTTCAAAACCTTCAATGTTTCTTTCAATTCTTAATAAGGTATTTCTACCACTCTCCGGCAAATCTATTGAATTATGATTCAGAATTGCTAAGGCTCTTTCTCTTCTCTTGGTTCTTGGATCTTCTCTAATAAGATGTGCATTTAATTCCACATGCAAATCAAACAAACCATGTAAACGCCCACTAATCGAGCTAATACTCAAATCGAGTCCTTCATTACTTGCTAATGATTCAAATTCAACACGAGCACGTACTAAATTCTCATCATTACTCCTCATTATATCTTCTAATTTTTTCAAAAGATGGGGTCTCAAACGTTCTAATTTTCTTAATGCTTCTCTTTCACGCCAATTCTGGGGTGATGAAGACAATGATGCTTTTTCAACCGAAATTTTTTCTTGCATTTCTGAAATTCTCTTAATAATTTGTTGACGAACTATTGGCATTTCTACACGCATGCCTTGTAATTCAAGAGATTTGACGAATGCATTTACGTCTGCTAAATCATTTGGATCGCCATCATCTAAAAAGTCTCTAATTGCATTATCTAATTCCGCATTTCTTGATTCTAAGTTTGCAATTACTTGTGCTTCTTCTGCAGAATTAATAGGAGCATAAAATTCTATTGCTTCTACAGAATCACCCAACTCCATACCAAAATAAGTATCAATACAACCATAAATTGTTGATGATATTTCAGGCAAATGTACTGCAAATCCAAGATTAGAAAGATGTGAAAATAATTCTGACTCGTGTTTTGACCCCCACTTTTCTGAAATTGATTTGATAAAATTTTCAACTTGTTCCTCTAAATCTAATTCGACATTTGTTTGAATTTGTTCGACTGTACCTACATCCTCGATTTCTGTGATTAAAGGAACTTCATGGATTTCAGAAGTATTATCAACTATATTTTCTACAACTTCTACAACATCATCTATGCTTTCAACTTCTTCTATCGCCTCTGTTTCTTTTATTGGGATTTTTATGTTTGCTTTTCCACCTTTAGGCCTTCTTAAACTTCTTTTTACTTGGCCCCAACCTCCACTTTGGCTTGACAAAACTCCTGCAACCCTACCAAATAACTGAGATTTTGAACCTGAACGGGGCAATTCTAGATGTAGACAAAGATCATGTAATTCATCCCTAGATAAATTATCAAGATTATCCAATGAATGGTACTTTATATCACAATTTAAATGGAGCCATAAACGCTGTCTTTGCCCTTTAATAGAACCTGAACGTTTAATTCCAAATACACTTAAAAATTGTGTTAATTCTTGTTTAGAATATGATTGAATTGAGGACCAATCAAACTTCCATTCTGAAAGGATAAGATTCTGAATTAAGCGTGCTCTCAATTGTTCTACACTACCTTTTTTTGATATTTCATTTTGAATGGCAATTGATTTTAAAGATTCCAAACGCGCCGAATATAATTTCGTCAAAAGCATTTGAGTTTCATCATCTGATACCATAATAACAACGGGTCATTTTTCGGCCCCTAAGTATCTTACTAATGTTTTCAATTAAAATAGCGTATTTTTTAATCAAATTTAGTTTACGAGAGTAGGTATATTCAAGCAGGATAGATGCATCAGATAGACTGGTCGGCTCGTATGGGTGAGATAGACAGGGAATCAAAAGCAAAATTAAGAACGGCATCAGAAAACCTTGAAGAATTAATTAAATTATTTTCAGATGATTTAAAACAAAGTAAAGAACAATTTAAATCTCAATTATATGATTTAAAAAAGGATGCAGAAAATGCATTAAATAATTATTCCATGAATAGGGAACAAATACTATTAGACATCACTCAAATGGAAAAAAAATTAATTAAATTATCAAGACAAATTTCAAAAAAGAAATATAACACAAATTCTGCATCTGAACAACTTATTGAAGTCGCTAAAAGACACGGGGAAATTAAAAATAAATTTGAGGAAAAGAGAGAAGAATTAGAAAAATCAATGAATGAGTGGTTGAGATTTACACAATCAGTAAGTGAAATTGTAACATTTTTGCACGCAAAAAGTTCTGAATGGGAAAACAATGCTAGAGAATTAAGTATGTTTTACCAAGAAATTGCTGATATTTCCATTCCTTCTGAATTTCAAAAAACTAGAAATACAATTCTAGAATATTCAATTTCTATTTTATTAAGTGCTGGAAAAAGAGATCAAATTGATCTCAACTCTTTTGAAGAACAATTGAAAGATTTGATGGATAAAACTTCAAACAATGAGAGTTTATAATTCTTAAAAGGTTAAATTCATCATATTTTCCCATTCATCAACCATTATTTTCAAAATCCTAAACTCGTCGTCATCAGGAAGATATTTTTTCTCAAGGCTAAATGTTTTATTTCCATTTTCGTTTAACCGCTCCATTACGACCTCTACCATTTGAATTGAATCTTTTAATTCCTCTGTTTTTTCGAGATTAATTAATTTTTCAAAAATTAAATCTGAGATTAAGCCTCCCTCTTCATTCAAGGATCTAGCAATAGTCGATACTTTCCTGATGGAGACATTAAGTCCCATTAAGGAATCTTTATTCAACTCCATAAATAATTTCGATTCCACATTAAATGAAATCATTGATTGATTATCATTTAATTTTTCAAATATAGAACGAGGAAATCCAACCCTAGAAATCAGCAAACTAAAGCCACGTAAAGGCGGGGGAACAAATCTTTGCTTTGATTCGTCTTTTTCCATTTGCATACCTAAAGTATGCCTTCTTCCATCATTTACGTAAGCATTCCACTCTGATCTTTCAAGAACATAACCATCTAGAATCTTTTCTTCGAATAATTCTGCTAATTTTTTAAAATATGAGACTAAATCTAATTTATCTAATTCAAAATCATCTTTTCCAAAAATATTCAAATCAGGCCTGAATCTCTTTAATTGCCTACGAATCAATTCGCCATCAACAAAAATGTTTCCATTGCGGGGTAAATGATTGATTTTATCCTTACAAACCATAACTAATGTTGGTTCTCTTCTGGGTAAAAAGGTAGAAATCTCTAACCCTGAAACACTAGAATTTCCTGAAAATCCCAAATCAAAAGCAGATAAGCCAGATAATCCTGCCAAATCTATTTCTCCATCCATTAATGATTTTATTATTTCTAATGAGGTTTTGAATTCCAAAAATTCAACATTATAACCACCCAATAAACGCTTTAAATGGGGCTGTGAACCGTCATCAAATTGCTTGCTAATTCCA
Source organism: Methanobacteriota archaeon (assembly GCA_002692465.1). Lineage (GTDB taxonomy): Archaea > Thermoplasmatota > Poseidoniia > Poseidoniales > Poseidoniaceae > MGIIa-I. The sequence continues at coordinate 14,661 of NZKH01000005.1, forward strand.
ATAACTAATTTTTCATCATTCATAAAAATTCACTCGCAAGCAGATATGGGTTAAGACACTCGTTCATATATACGCCTCTTTTCGGAAGAACAATGGGGCCAATCTCAAAGAATATTCGGAATCTCCGCCACCTAAGGGAATACAAAAATAAAATTGATAATTACCTTAAAGAATTAATGAAAAATTCTAGAAAGAAGGGGCATGATGAAGTTGTTAATTTGTCAGAACATATCTTAATGGCTGGAGGAAAAAGAATCCGACCAATGTTATTGTTACTTTGCTACGAAATGCTAGGAGGAGAAGATATTGAAAAAGTACTCCCATTAGCTACTGCGTACGAAATCATTCATACTGCAACATTAATTCATGACGATATTAACGATAATGCAAAAATTAGGAGAGGAGTAAAAACAATTCATGAAATTGAAAACACTGCAAAAGCCCAAATTACCGGTGATTGGTTGTTTGTTTTAGGTTTTGGACTAGGTGGGCAATATGAAAAAGAAATTGTTGATTTAATGGCAGAAACGTGTTCAAAAATGGCATCAGCTGAATTAAAACAAATTGAGCATATCCACAACATTTCAACAACGAGTGATGATTATTACAACATTATCGAAGGTAAAACGGCTGGACCATTTGCATCTGGATGTAAAGCTGTAGCAATATTAACAAACCAACCAAAAGAAATTCAAGATTCATTATTTAATTTTGGGATGCAACTAGGTTTAGCGTTCCAATTAGTTGATGATTTATTGGATTTAATAGGGGACGATCGACTAGGAAAACCAAGGGGTTTGGATATCCTTGAAGGTAAAATGACACTACCATTACTCCTAGGAATCAATAATTTAAATGGTAAAGAAAAAGAAAATCTTTTGAATCTTGTTTCAAAGTTTCATTTACATGATTTAAATGAAGTTTTACATTTACTAAAAATTTCAGGAAGTATTGATTATTGTAGAACATTAGTAAATGAACATCTTAATTCAGCAATTAGGGAAATTGATTTTATTGAGGAAAACCCCGCAAAAAAATTAGTTTTAGAATTAGCTCATTATGTTCGTTCTCGATATGATTGAGGCGTTTTTATGAAAAAAGTGTGGGATGTGATAATTATTGGCGGGGGCCCTGCAGGTAGTACTGCTGCTCGGTACTCTGCAAAAGAAGGTATTTCCGTATTGGTAATTGATGGTAAAAAAGAAATTGGAGAGCCATTACAATGTGGAGAATTAATCCCATCAGTAGATGAATTACGAAGATTATGTCCTGATGTTCCCGAAATGGAGGAGTTATTCCAAACTCCAGAATCTGCAATTTCACTTAGAACTGAAAAATTAAAATTAGTACCACCTTCAGGAAAAGGACTAGAGTTTCCATTTGAGGGGATTATGCTCAATAGACCAGAACATGATAAAGCATTAGTGGAATTAGCAAAATCAAAAGGTGTTGAATTTCTAACTGAAACATATATTTCAAAGGTTGAAGGAAATAATGTTCATACTAGAAATGGTGAAATTTTTTCAGCCAAAGTCATTTTAGGTTGTGGGGGGGTTAATGACCCTGTAAGAAAAAATTATTGGGATGAAAAATCATTAAACATTCCTGTAAAATTTATGTTAATTAATGGAGATTATGATGAATCCACTGTTGAATTGCATTTTGGATCTAGTGCTCCAGGGGGATATGCTTGGGTATTTCCTAAAAAAAATGGCGCAAACATTGGATTAGGTATTCAAAAGAAATACAGTAAAGGGAAAAATTTGAGATTTTTTGCTGAGAAATTTTATTCCAAATATGAAGGAGAAATAATTTACCAAGGTTCTGGAGCATTGCCTATGTCTGGTTCATTAAAAACTATGGTGAAAAATAACAAATTAATTGTTGGAGATGCAGCAGGTATGGTTTTGCCCTCCAATGGAGCGGGCATTTCAACTTCAATGATTGGTGCTAGAATTGCAGGACAAGTAGTTGCTGAACACATACTAAATGATGTACCATTAACTGAATATGAACGGATTTGGAAAATTCAAATGGGAAAGATTATGAGAAATTCTAAGCGTTCATTAGCAATTGGTAGTTTGCTTTTTCGTTCTCCTGATTTCTTAGTCAATTTAGCATTTAATAGGCTAACAAAAAGATTACTTTGGCGTGCTGTAACATGTAGGGCAAAGTTTGGAATTTTGTAATTTTTAAAAAATATAAAAAAACGCATAAAATGTTAAACTCATAAACCTAATACTTTTGGGGAATAACATCGGGGATTATAATGGGTAAAGCAGATGTTCTAAAAGCAATCAAAAATGCGGAAAAAGAGGCTGAAAAAACCATAGAAAATGCTGAGTCAAAAGCGTCTTCAATTTTATCAGATGCAAGATTAAAAGCAACAGAAATTATTCAAAAATCTCAAGAAGATATTAATTCTAAATCACGAAAAATGATTGAAGAAGCTAGATCTAATGCACAATCAGAAGCAGATGTTGTTACAAAAGACGGAGATAAAAACATTCAAGGCATTGTTGAAAAAGGAACTAAGCAAAGAAAAAAAGCAATAGATTCTGTTATTGAATCATTTATGAAATAGTTAAGGAGGTGTTACAATTAGTGGATTTACTACTGCTGAGATGTCCAGAATAGTAGTAGCCGGGACTTTAGATGAGTTATCAGAGACACTTGATGTCGCTTCAAAATTAGGATCAATTCACATGCTAGATTATGACGGAGAGATTGAAGACATCAGTTTAGGAAGTCCAGATAAAATTGCTGACCAGGTTAGTTCATTACTAGTAAAAATGAGAGGTTGTGCCGCTGAAATTAAACCTTCCAAAGGACCTAGGAAGTCATTAGCAGACGTTAGATCGCTCATAGAGGGTAAATTTCCAGAGCACCTTGACAAAGTTCTTTCAAAGATAAATGCATTAGAAGATACAAAAAATAATTTAGATAAAACTTCTCAAAATTTAGCCACGATTACGCGAATTGCTACATTAAATTTAGATTTAGAATTATTAAGTGATTATAAATCATTATCTTGCTGGATTGGTGAATTTGGCAATCTTCAAAAATTAAGGAGTGATTTGGAGAAAAATGCAAGTGTGATGTGCTTCACCGGTAGCAATGTAAAAAGAGGAGTTGCAGCAGTTTTTTGTGATAACGAAGTCTCTGAAAAAATCCAATCAATAATCTCTGAATGTGATTTTGATGCCATTACAACTCCTAATTCCTCCGGTTCAGCGAAAAATTTAGTTGATAATCTGGAAAAAGAAAAGAACAAATTAATTTCAGATTTAGAAAAGTTTGAAAATGAAATTGATTCATGGAATGAAAAACATGGTGCAGATTTATTAGCCTGTATTGAATTATTGGAAAGAGATTTAGAAATTCTTAATGCACCTGTCCGTGTTGCTGTAAGTGAGCATGCTTTCGTGATGGACGGATGGATCCCCTCATCTTCAGTAAAAGAATCAAGTGTAGCCTTAAAAATGGTATCAACAGTAGTGGAAACTGAAAAATTCGAAGCAGCACATCACCATGGACACCACAATGAACATCACGAAGAACACGATGAGGAATTACCCCCAATTGCTTACACAGATAGAAATATTTCTAAACCATTTGAATTACTTACTGATTTAGTTGGAAGGCCAAAATATGGAAGAATAGACCCCACTATGTTCATGTTGTTCACATATCCAATATTTTTTGGAATGATGTTAGGAGACATGATTTATGGGATTTTTACTATTATGCTTGGACTTTGGATTAAAAATAAATTTAACGATAACGAAGCAGCATTACTTGCATCTAGATTAGTAGTATATATTGGGATTTCCTGTGTTATTTTCGGTTATCTATATGCAGAATTTGCTGGTTGGGAAATTTTCATTTATGAAAAACTCACAGATGGGAGTGGATATTACCTTAAGGATGCCAGCGGTCATTATATTTACAGCGAAAATAAATCTCCAGTCGCATTCCTAAGCGTACTCTATCCCGAATTAGAACATGGATATGGACCTACGGCAGTATTGCCATTTGGAATAACACTATCCTTCCCATTCCATCGAGTTGGAACTCATATGAGTGATTTGATTGTTATCGCATTATATCTTGGAATTTTGCATCTTGCCTTAGGATTTATCATTGGGATAATAGATGTTGCAAAAGGACACGGCCTTGTAGCAGCCTTCTTTGAAAAAGGCTCGTGGCTAATCGTTTTAGTAGGCGGATTTTTAGCTTGCTATGGATTTTTAGTAGGAAATGGAGAAGGTTTGACAGAACATTATGCTTCAGCCATGAGTGATTTAGTGCTATATGGAGGAATCACATTAGTAATTGGAATTATATGTTTATGCTATGGATTAGCAAAATACGAAGGTTTTGGACCAATTGGTATTTTTGTTGGACCACTAGAAACTATCTCTTTACTTTCAAATGTGTTATCATATATTCGGCTAATGGCAATTGGAGTCGTTGGTGTAAAAATTGCTGAAGCGGGAAATATGTTAGGTTATGATAATATGATTAAATCCTTTGAATTAGTGGCCAATGGAGACACCTTAGCAATAATTTCAGGAATTATTGCAATGCTATTATGGATCAGCATTCAACTTTTTGCTTGGGTACTTGGAGTATTTAGTCCAAATATACATGCTGCACGTTTACATTTCGTCGAGTGGATGAAACAATTTTATGATGGTAGCGGCGAACCATTCAAACCTTTTGGTTCAAAACCAAAATTAGTGGAGGTAGAATAAATTATCACAGTCCAGAAATATATCTGAACAAAAAAAGGAGGAAATAAACATGAAAATGAAAATAATAAAGAACGGATTAAGAATAATGGCAGTATTAATGATTGCAACATCAATCGTAGGAATTGCTACTGCTGAAGGAGACGACAACGCAAGTACAGAAGCTGCTTGGAAGAACCTAGGAGCAGGGATTGCTGTAGGATTAGCTGCAATTGGTGCAGGTATATCACAAGCAAACATAGGTGCTGCAGCTGTAGGAATGTTAGCTGAAGATGATAGTAAGTTTGGAACTGCAATCATATTTACTGCATTGCCAGAATCTATTGTTATTCTTGGTCTTTTACCACTATTTATGTGAGAAAAGAATGTTAAGAGATACCGGAGGAAATTAAATGTCGTTAGAAAAACTAGCTGAAAAAATCAATTCTGCTGCAAACGCTGAAGCTGATGAAATCATCAATTCAGCTAATGAGCAAGCTTCTGAAATAATCAATTCAGCAAAAAATGAAGCCCAAAAAATGGAAGATAATGCTACTGAGAAAGTTAACAAAGAAATAGCTCAATTGGCTGTTGAAGTTGTTGCTTCAGCAAAACAAACAAATCAAAAAAGATTGTTAATTGCAAAAAGGGAAGAATTGGATTCTACATGGAAATCTGTTAAGGAATTAGTAGGGTCTGGTAAATTATCTGGCCGTAAAGCATTGCTTGAATCCATTGTAAAGGAAGCAGATAATTCAACAAATAAAGGCATGATTTTGAAACCTGTAGGTATTGATAGAGGTGTTTTATCTAAAGCAGGATCTAGTTTCAAACTTGGTGATGATGTAGAAGGACTAGGTGGATTTATTCTGGAAAGTGCAGATGGATCAATTAGTTTAGATTACAGATTTGATTCTAGATTAGAGTCTTGTTGGAATGAAAATATACAAAATGTAAGTAATATACTGTTTGAATAAGGTGAAAAAATGTCTATGTCAATTCCTGGTCTGAGTGGAGGAGGTTCTAATGCCCCTAACGCAGCAGCTCGCTGTAAAGCAAGACGTGGGAAATTATTGGATAGAACGCAGTTGAGACAAATGATTCAACAATCACCTGAACAATTAGCATCTACTGTTGCAGACAAAGGATATAGGAATGAAATTGATATGTATTCAACAAGGTTTTCTGGTAGTGATTTACTAGAAATGGCATTAACCCATAGACTTTCTAAGGAATTAAATGAAGTGCTTGGTTTTTGTAAAGGAGATTTACTAAAACAAGTAGGAGTTTATGCAAATAGATTTTCTTACTTTAATACAAAAGTTGTATTAAGAGCCGTAGAAAATAATGTTTCGGCAGAGGAATTATCTCATGACATTCTACCAGAAGAAAATGAATGGAATACAAACTGGTTAGATATTGTTAAAAATTCATCTTCATTGAATGATGTTGCTATCGCATTAGGGAATAAACCATGGGGTAGAGCGATATCATCATTAGATGCTAATGCAACTTTGGCAAATTATGAAGATGCATTGGATAAACACTACTACAAAGAATCTATTTCTGCTCTTAAGGGCCAGGATGCTGCAAATTCACTATTGAGAAGATATTTACATATGGAAATTGATCACAATAACATTATGAAATTTTTTGAAGGAAAAAGACAAGGATTATCTCCGGAATTAATTGAATCACTATTTTTGCCCGATGGTAAATTAATAACTACAGGAATGCTCAAAAATCTATCCTCAATGGATGAAAATGGTATTATTGAAGTGCTTAGAAAAAATAGTAGGTTTGACGTTTCAGAATTTGAAAAAGCTGTAGATGAATCAAATAAAATTGAATCTCTTGACCCCATAATGATGTTTCTAAATAAAAGAACGTTTCATGTGCTTGAAAAAATGAGTTATTTNTCTCCNATTTCAGCNCTTCCNGTTGTTCATTATTTAGCACTCATGAGNCAAGAAGTCAGAGATATTAGAATGATAGTTAGAGGGCTTTCAGTTGGATTAGATAAAAGTTTAATTGATGCTCACATAGGTGCCTGAGGTGAAAAAATGGAAATTGCTGTTGTAGGAAGTTCTGACTTTACACTAGGGTTCCAGCTTGCTGGAATTAATCGCCTATATAATTCAGAATCTGTAGAAGAAAGTGCAGAACATTTGAAAGAATTACTAAATGATAAAAGTGTTGGTATTGTTGTAGTAAATTCTGAATTATTAACCCAATTACCAGAGCGTCTTCGTGTACGCCTGAGTAATAGTATTACTCCCACCGTATTAGGTATTGGTACGGAGGAAGACAACACATTAAGAGAATCAATACGAAAAGCAATCGGAGTCGATTTGTGGAAATAATAAAAAAAGGAAGTGGAAAAAATGAGTAAGAAAGGACAAATTTACCGTATATCGGGACCTGTAGTAACTGCAATAGGAATAAAAGCAGCAATGTTTGATGTTGTTAGAGTAGGTGATGAAGGTTTAATGGGAGAAGTAATTGAATTACATGGTGACAAATGTGTTATCCAAGTATATGAAGAAACCAGTGGAATAAGGCCTGGTGAGCCTGTAATTAATACAGGTGAAACATTATCTGTTGCACTTGGACCAGGTTTACTTACCCAAATTTATGATGGAATTCAGAGACCCCTAGAAGACCTAGAAGAAAAAATGGGTGTTTTCATTACAAGAGGTGTCGATGCTGATGGAATCGTAATGGATAAAAAATGGACATTCAACCCAACTGTAAAAGTTGGCGATGTAGTTAAACCTGGATCTGTCATTGGAACAGTTCAAGAAACTGAGACAATAGAACACAGAATTATGGTTCCACCCAATAAAGAAGGAACTGTTAAAGACATAAAACAAGGAGATTTTAATGTTACAGAAACAGTTTGTACATTAGACGATGGTACAGAACTGCAAATGATGCAAAAATGGCCTGTAAGAACTCCAAGACCATTTTTACAAAAATATGCACCAGATACTCCGTTAGTTACTGGTCAAAGAATCCTTGATTTCTTATTCCCTCTTGCTAAAGGTGGAACTTCTGGAATTCCTGGGCCATTTGGTTCTGGAAAAACAGTTACACAACAACAATTAGCAAAATGGTCCGATGCACAAATCGTAGTATACATTGGATGTGGTGAAAGAGGAAATGAAATGACTGAAGTTCTTTCAGAATTCCCTCATTTGATTGACCCAAATACCGAAAAACCATTGATGAATCGTACGGTTATGATTGCAAACACATCAAACATGCCAGTAGCTGCACGTGAAGCATCAGTATATACTGGAATTACAATTGCTGAATATTTCAGAGACATGGGTTATGATGTTGCTTTAATGGCTGATTCTACAAGTAGATGGGCAGAAGCAATGCGTGAAATTTCATCAAGGCTAGAAGAAATGCCTGGAGAAGAAGGTTATCCTGCTTATCTATCTAGCAGGCTTGCAGAATTCTACGAAAGAGCTGGTCGTGTTGAAACAATGTCTGGTGATGATGGTTCAGTTACTGTAATTGGTGCTGTTTCCCCTCCAGGTGGTGACATTTCTGAACCTGTTTCTCAAGGTACTTTAAGAATTGTAAAAGTGTTTTGGGGATTAGATGCTGGTCTAGCTAGGCAAAGGCATTTCCCATCAATTAATTGGTTAAATTCATACAGTTTATACCCAGCATCATTAGATCAATGGTATAGAGATAACATTGCACCAGACTTCCCTGAAAAGAGAACTGAGATTTCAAGTCTGCTACAAGTAGAATCAGAATTACAAGAAATCGTTCAACTTGTAGGTTCTGATGCTCTTCCAGTAGATCAACAATTAACCCTTGAAGTGGCTAGAATGATTAGGGAATATTTCTTGCAACAAAACGCATTCCACGATGTAGATACATTCTCATCTCTAGAACAACAATATAAAATGACTTTAGCAATTTTAAGTTTCCAAGATGAAGCAAAGAAGGCTATTGCAGCAGGTGCAGCACTTGAAGATGTAGTTAATGTTGAAAGTCGAACAAATTTAATGCGTGCTAGATTTGAACCAGGTTACTTAGAAAAAATAGATAAATTAGTAGACGAAATGAAAAAAGAAATAAATTCTGCTGTGGAGGCTGAAAACTAAAGAGGTGTTTAAAATGACAGAAAAAGAATATCGTACAATTACAGACGTTAAAGGACCACTTGTGTTCTTAAATAAGACTGAACCAGTATCATTTGGTGAAATTGTTTCACTAAGGCTATCAGATGGAAGTACAAAGAATGGACAAGTTCTAGATACTAGTGACGAAATGGTGGTCGTTCAGGTTTTCGAAGGCACTGCTGGAGTAGACTTAGATACAGGAATTAGATTTATGGGGGATGTTTTCAAATTACCCGTAAGTAAAGACTTAGTTGGAAGAATTTTAACTGGTGCTGGAAAACCAAGAGATGGTGGTCCAGATATTGTTGCTGAACATAATGCTGATATTATTGGTGCTGCAATTAACCCATACAGTAGAAGAAGCCCTGAAGAATTCATTCAAACGGGAGTTAGTGCAATTGATTCTTGTACATCATTAGTTAGGGGACAAAAATTACCAATTTTTAGTGCATCAGGTTTACCACATAATGACATTGCTTTACAAATTGCTAGACAAGCAAAATTAAAAGATAGTGATGAAGATTTCGTTGTGGTATTCTGTGCAATGGGAATTACTGCAGAAGAATATAATTTCTTTAGATATGATTTAGAAAGAACAGGAGCATTAGAAAATGCGGTATTATTTGTAAACCTTGCTGACGATCCTGCTGTTGAAAGATTAATTACTCCAAGATTAGCACTTACTGCAGCAGAATATCTTGCATTTGAGCACGATTACCACGTACTGGTTATTTATACAGATATGACAAATTATTGTGAATCTCTAAGACAAATTGGTGCAGCTAGAGAAGAAGTACCTGGTAGACGGGGATATCCTGGATATATGTATACAGATTTAGCAATGCTTTACGAACGTGCTGGAATTGTTAAAGGAAAAGAAGGTAGTATTACTCAATTCCCAATCTTGACTATGCCAGGTGATGACATTACACACCCAATTCCTGACCTTTCGGGATATATTACAGAAGGTCAAATTGTTATTTCGAGAGAATTACACCAAAAGGGAATTTATCCACCAATTAATGTACTTCCATCATTATCAAGATTAATGAATGCTGGTATTGGTCCAAATAAAACTAGAGAAGATCATAAATCTGTTTCTGATCAACTTTATGCTGCTTATGCTCAAGGAAGAGAATTAAGAGGTTTAGTAGCAATTGTGGGAGAAGATGCACTAAATGAACGTGATTTACAAATGCTAAAATTTGCAGATTTATTTGAAAATAAGTTCCTAAGACAAAGTAGAGATGAAGACCGTTCAATTGAAGGCACATTGGATTTAGCTTGGGAATTATTATCTTCAATAAATACAAAATATTTGGTAAGATTAGATCAAAAATGGATTGATAAATATCATCCTACAGAAAAAAAATAATCAAAAAAAGGTGATTTTGTGGCTTTAGACATTAAACCAACTCGTTCAGAACTAATAAATCTGAAAAGAAGAATCAAACAGACACAAAATGGATATAAATTACTGAAAATGAAAAGAGATGGGCTTTTCCACGAATTTAGAACTCTACTTTCGGAAATGATTGAAGCAAAACAAGAGCTTTCAGGAACTTATCAACTTGCTCTACAAAGAATAAATCTTGCTAGTGCTGTTGAAGGTGGTTTGGCAGTAAAAAGTGCAGCATTAGCCAGTTCAACTCATCCAGAAGTTACTGTTCAAAGGCGTAATATAATGGGAGTTGTAGTTCCCTCTGTAGAAGGTATCAATCTTAGAGTTGATATGGAAAAAAGAGGAATAGGACTCATAGGATCAAGCCCCTATATTGATGAAGCTGCAGATTCATATGGAAAATTAATTGAAAAAATTGTTAAAGCAGCAGAGATGGAAGCGACATTGAAAAGATTACTGGCTGAAATAGAATCTACCAAACGTAGAGTTAACGCTTTAGAATTCAAAGTAATTCCTGAAATGGAAGAAGCGAGAGATTTTATTCAATTACGTCTTGAAGAAATGGAACGTGAAGAAACTTTTAGATTAAAGCGTTTCAAAAATAAATAATCCGTATAAATGAACCTTATACCGTCCAAACATTTCGGATGATTGGGTGAGACGATGGACAACGAAGAAAATAGTGATGTTTTGCCCTTAAAAGCACATAAAGTTAGATGGAATCAAAAAGAGTTACTTGGAAGAATAGTTTCGAGACATTTTAATTTGTACGAATCTTTAGGCGGTATTTGGCCATCTTGGGTAGTGGAGCCTATTGATGACAAAGATGTTTCAAAGACTTTAGAAGAACTGAATTTACATCTTAAAAAATTAGATTGGATGGCAAAGTTATACCCTGAAAAACCGTATGTAATTAAAATTTTACCAATACCAAGAGGTATGTTCATTCTCGGTAAAAAACAATTATTTATTTTTTGGGCACTAGGGTTTTTATCAGTTTTAGGAATGGGAGTACAATGGATTGCTGGACATCAAAAAGATTCTTCTATTTTTGATTTAAACATCATTTTAGATTCGCTATTATTTTATGCAATCCCACTAATTGGCATCTTATTTATTGCAAATATAGTTCAGATATACCTAGCCAAACGTAATAATATAAGAATTGGAAATATGATTCCAATATTATTTCCAATACCCTTACCAATATGGCCATTTGGTTTGATTGCAATACCTACCCACCCTAGAATGGATTCTATTTGTTGGCCAAATACAAAGAAAATGATTGCAGTTTGTATTAGCGGGCCTGCAATAATGATTATTTCTGGAGCTTTATTACTAACAATGGGTATTATTTTATCACCAGATTCAATTACGGGGCTGAATTCATTACCCCTTAAAGCAAACCCACCTCTACTAATTGAACTTATATTTTCATTAACATCTAGTCAGTTTTCAGAAAGTTTAGGGTTGTATTGGCTTCACCCCATAGGGCTTGCGGGAATGGCATTAACATTAATTGGGTGGATTAATTTATTACCATTGCCAACACTTGCTGGAGGAAGAATCCTTGCTGGTTTAATCGGTTTAGAAGAAATGGCTAAAGCAAGTACACAAATTGCATTAATGGCATTAATTGTTGTATTTGGTGTATCATATGGGTTCCTTGAGGGAAATTCTCTTTGGACATTCATAGTAATTGGTGGTTTTATGACTTTATTTTTACATGGTACTGATCAAAGACTTCCAATAATTCTTGATGAGTCTAAAAAAATAGATGATGGGGCAATGAAAAATTTTGCATCATTTTTTGTCATTCTACTTTTACTATTATTGCCTGCGAAAATGCCATTAGAACCAATAGAGGATTGGGATTCAGAAATTGAAATCCAATTAAACTCACAATATTATTTTGATGAAAATAATGAAATCATATTGACGATTACGAATCCTTCTCTAATTAACAAAGAACTCATGCTAAATTTTTGGTTAGAAACTACACAAAACATTACATTTGAGATTTCATGTTTACATAACCACATTATTGAGGTATGCGAGAAAATTACAATTAAACCCCTTAGCACTATAGAAATAAAGATTTCTTCAAACAAAGACGTTAAACCAAATCAAAGTATCGATGCAATATTATTAATTGAGAATCTGGGTTTAAAAGAATATCACCATATGACATTAATCCCTAATCAGCAAATATTTACGACATCAGCAAGATGGGAATCAAACAATAACATTATTTCTCCAGAACTTTGCACTACAATAAATAATACAATTGATGAAGTGGAAATTCACTCATCTCCTTTTTGGGAACTCAATTTAATCGACGAAATTTTAAATTATGGAGACACAAGAGTTTGTGTTTTAGGAAATGCAGGTTTTCTTTTATCAAATACTGAAAATATAAAAACACCGTCAATATATTACAATATTAACAATACTACATACTCAATTAACTTACTTCCTCCAATAAATTCGAAATTAATACTTTCACCATCTAATGGTATAAATTTTACAAATAATTTTACAAATATTAGTCCCTTTGAGCCTGGTAAAGAATTAGAGATATCAAATCAAAATGAATTACTATGTTCAAACAACACTGCTCATCCACTAATGAGCAGTTCTGAACAAATTTTTTGGAATGCAACTTCTTCAACTTCAAGAAAAATATTGCCAGCAGAAATAAACAAAACATTATTAATTGAACTCCCAAAAAAGGGTAATTTAATTGAATGTAATCGAAATAACCCTTTTGAATCAGGATTTTATTCCATTAAAGAAGGGCCCCTAATTTTAGTTAATGGGACTGACTCAAAAATTGCATGGGGTAATACCCCATTATGGGAATTAAGTGAGTGTAATAATTGCTCATATGAAGATTTAAATGGATTTATTAATTTTTCAATGTTTGGGCCAAATGATGACTTTTCAGTCTCTACTAGATTTCATGGGGATGTTGTTCCATGGAAAATAACCCTTGATGAAGAAAATTTAACATCAACTACTTTAATCACTTCAAATAATGAAATTGATGTTTCAATCTCGTGGGAAATGGTGGGTTTAGATGTGTTCCTAATGGCTTGGTTAGATTACAATTCAGATACTCTTGAAATTCATTTAGCTGCTTGGTCTGGTGTAATATAATGAAAATTGGGGTTATTGGAATTGGATCCATAGGTGGCTTAATTGCAGGTTCAATAGCAAATAATGAAGAGCACCAACTAATTTTATTTACTAATTCTGAGATTCAAAAATTTGAGTTAGTCACAAATGGTTTGACTTTAAATATTTTAGAAAAGAATCAAAAAATAAATATTGATCCCGAACAATTTAGAATTTATTCAAAAAATGAAAAAATAGATTCAGAATGGGAAAACTCATGTGATTTGATCTTAATTTGTACAAAGTCGTTTTCTACATTAGAAGCAGCAAATATTTCAAAAAAGTTAATTTCGAATAACGGCTTTTGTATTAGTATTCAAAATGGCATTGGAAATGAAAACATCATTTCGTCAGTTTTGGGTTTTGAATCTGTATTAGGAGGAATCATCACACATGGTGCAAATAAAGAAAATTCTACTACAATTAATTGGGCAGGACAGGGCGAAATTATCATTGGAAAAATGCCATTAACAAAAATAAAAAATAAGACATTAGATGAAGTTACAAAATTATTAGACGATGCTGGATTAAATGCTTCTAATGTTCAAGACATTCGATCAAAACTTTGGACTAAATTATCTATAAATGCTGCAGTAAATCCACTAGCGGCAATTTGTGGAGTGAAAAATGGAGAATTACTTACTCCCCAATTATTCAATTGTGCATCTTCAGTAATGTTTGAGGTATTAAATGTTGCAAGAGAGAGTGGGATTGATGTTCCAGATAATTTTGAAATGGTAGATTTATTAACACAGATATTAACATCAACTAAAGAAAATAAATGTAGCATGTTACAAGATGTAATGAAAGGTAAAAGAACAGAAATAAATTCCATTTGTGGTGAAGTCATTAAAAAAGCAGAACAACTAGGAATTCCAACACCAATTAATTCTACATTAATGGCAATTATTTCAGAAATTTCAATTTCACATATTAATGATTAAAATTATCTTCATTATAGTGTAAACCAATATTCTTGATTCTATTTAATGCTGAATTAATAATAATAAGAGATATTTGAACCATATTTCTTAACTCTATTAAAGACCTTGTCGGAACACTAGATAACCAAACCATGTTTACTTCTTTTTCAATTAAATTAACTCTTCTTAAAGCTCGATTTAAACGTTTATTTGAACGAACAACCCCTACATCTCTTGTCATTGTCATTTTCAGTGTTTTCAAATCATCAATTAAGGAATAATGTTCTACCAAATTTTCTAAACCGTCTGCCCTCCAATCTGGAAGTTCATTTGTAGTTTCAACATTATATTTTGAAATGTTTTCATTTAAACTCAAAGATGCTCTAGAAGAATAAACTACTGCTTCAAGAAGGCTATTCGATGCTAAACGGTTTGCACCATGCATTCCGGTACAAGCCACTTCACCAATTGCATACAAATTATTAATCACATTTCCATTTGATTTGTTAATTACCTGGCCTAATCGATTAACCGAAATTCCTCCCACAAAATAATGGGCTGCTGGAACAACTGGAATGGGGTCTACCCCTAAAGTAATGCCATACTTTAACAAAAAATCATTAATTGTAGGGAACCTTTTTTGTAATTCTATTTTATCTAGGTGTTCAGTAATTAACAAAACATAATCTTCACCTGAAAAATTTAATTCCTGATCAATTGCCCTTGCCAAAATATCCCTAGTAGCTAATGAACCTAAATCAGAATATTTCTTTGTAAATGAAAACTCTTCGGGATTCTTAATATCATCTTGATCTTTCCAATCTTTAAACTCTATAGAAGTCATCAATACTCCTCCAAAACCTCTTACTGCTTCACTAATTAAAAACGGCCTATCACTATTTACTGCTGCAGATGTAGGATGAAACTGTACAAATTCCATATCTCTCAATTCTGCACCTGCCCTATTTGCCATTGCCATTCCATCGGCAGTAGATACACTAGGATTTGTTGTTCTAGAAAATAATTGGCCACCTCCACCTGTTGCTAAAATAACTGCATCAGCAGAAAATGTTTCTACAACTTCTTTTTCTATATCGTAAACCCATAAACCAATAATTTTTTTATCTACCGAATTTCTATCTTCAAGTATTAAATCCAAGGCTAAGTGATTAGATAAAAGTTCAATTCTCGGATGATTAATAGCCTTAGACAATAGTGCTGTTTCAATTTCTTTACCTGTCGAATCTTTAGAATGTAAGATTATTTTTTGAGAATGCCCGCCTTCCTTTATTAAATCATAATTTCCTTCTACATCAGTTTGAAAATTAACACCAATATTAATTAAGTCTCTAATTCTATCTCCAGCTTCATCAACGACCTCTCTAACTACTTTTTCATCACAATAACCGTCTCCTGCATCAAGTGTATCCTTGATATGTATTTCTTTACCTTCTGAATTAGTTTTATCTAAAATTCCTGCAATACCTCCTTGAGCATAATTAGTACTAGATTCTTCTAAACTTTGTTTGGTTATTACACAAACATCCCAACCCGCATCAGCACAATTTAAAGCGGCAAATAATCCTGCAATTCCGCTACCAGCCAGAACAACTTTGGGCATGTTTTCGTTTAGGCGACTGAGTTCTATAATTGAACGTTTTCTTAATATCAAAATTAAAAATCTTCCGATATTGCTATTTGGGTACAGTCATCACTCGGTACATGCGCAGGGGTCTTTCACTGCTACTTGCCTTGCTTGGGGCGAGCATTCTTGTAATTTCTATTTATAATGTACAAGTTGGAATAGTGAAAGATATTTACACCGAAAATACTCCAAGATATAAATTAGACATTCCTGCATTTATTACTTCAGAGGAATGTTCAGACAGTACTGTTTCAGCCGGATTTGCTAAAGGAAACCCTGCTGATTGTGCTAGATCTGTTGGCGTTTGGGAAACTCCTGACTTCCTAGGAATCGGAGTAGGTATTGGGCTAATTTTACTTTCTCGTAAATTTAAAAGTAATGTGAGGAGTAGGGCATCAAGAGGTTCGACTGAAAGAAAATTAAAAAGAAAAAGAAGAAATGCAAAAATAAGATTTGGATTTGGTTTAGGTTTACTTTCTTTTGGTTTCGCAGATTTAAATGGATTAACAGGCCCAAATGGATCATTAGATTGGTCAGCCATAATTGGTTTTCCAGTTCCAGCAATTTCGATCGATTTAAGCCTAATCATGTATGGTTCATTTTTTATGTATCGTTCGATGAGATTCTTATCTAGAACAAGTGGTGCTGCTAATATGTTTTCAGAAGCAAGAAGAAAGAATATTGGCCAAGATGATTCATTTTTCGAAGGTGGCAAAAGGAGTAGAAGGAAATTCAAAGGTGGTTTAGAATCACTTGGTAAGACAAATGCTACCGTTTCAGATTTATACAGCCAATTAGGATTAAGTGATTATGAAGATGACTTTGAAAGAAATTTGTATGATGATTATAATTCTGGGGAAATGAAAGTTGGCAGAACTTGCCACCTATGTAATGGTCAAGGATGTGCAAGATGTAATCAAACAGGAATGTTGGATTAGTTGGCAACTGAAATTTACCCTAAAATAAGCAACATGAAAGCCTAAGGAAGGGCATTGTTTATAGTCAGCAAATTACCCTCAACCTCTTAATGTGTTTGTTCGTATAATACTTTCAACATATTAGGATGGGAAATTGATGTATCTAAAACGCCTCGAAATGGAGAACTTTAAATCATTCAAAGGCGAAGTTGTAGTTCCTTATGAAAGAGGGTTTACTGCAATTACTGGACCTAATGGTTCTGGAAAAAGTAATTGTGGTGATGCCATACAATTCGTCCTTGGATATAAATCAGCAAAAGATGTTCGTGCAAGTAATGTACTTGATCTTTTATTTAATGGTGGGAAAAATAACAAACCAGCAAAATATTGTAAGGTTTCACTAATTTTTGATAACCCAGAAGATTCTGACGGCAGCAGAAGACTAAAAATTGATGCTGACGAAGTTCATTTTACTAGAACTGTAAAGAAAACACGTTCAGGTGCGGCTTCATCAAATTATTACTTAAATGGAGAGCCAAGCAGCCAAAGGCAATTTAAATTATTACTTTCAAGCGCCAATGCAAGAGCAGATGGTTACAACATAGTGCTTCAAGGAATGGTTACCGAATTAGCAACAATGACTGCCATAAATCGTAGAAAAGTGCTTGAAGAAGTAGCAGGAGTTACTTCTTATGATGATGAAATACGCAAGGCAGATAGACAAAGAAAAAGGGTTGAAGAATACTTAGAGAGGATTGAACTCCTAGAAGAAGAATTAAAAATAAGACTTAAAGATTTGAAAGCCGAAAGAACGCAGGCTCTAAAATACAAGGAATTGAAAAATGAATTAGATGATGCTAGAATCTTATTACACCAATCGAAATATTGCAGCGCTCAAGCAGAAATTGAATATGTTGCTCAAGAACAAAGTAATTGTATTAAAGAATCAAAAGAAGCCGCACAAAAAGCACAAGATGGCGAAAAGCAATTAATGAACATTGAAGAAAAGGTAATCGCAATTGAAAAACAAATGAGAGAATTATTAGGCGATGAAAGTAGTTCATTAATGGATAAATTAAACCAATTAAGATTAGAAATTGATAGGAGATCTGACAAAATTTCAGAAGCTGAACAAGCAATTGAGGAGAATTTAGACAATATTGGTTATTACGGAGAAGATGCTGAAGAAGCAGCAAAAAACCTTAATGAACATATATCCAAACAAGAAGAGGCAAAGAAATCACTACAAGAAGCAAAAGATGCGTTCAAAAAAGCAGAAAAAGATGAAAATGATGCTAAAAAAGCACTCATGGCAGGTGATAAAGAAACAAATTCCCTCACTAGAGAATTAGGTAAGGCAAATCAAAAAGTAAGTGACTCCGCTGCAGAATTAACAAAAATACAACTAGAATTTGATAGGTCTGAACAAGCATATGATTTGTCATTAAAACACTTGGCAGCCCTACAAGAAGGCGAAGAAGAAGCCAGATTATCAAGAGACGATTTATTAATGCAGGGTGAAGAAATAAAAACAGAAGATTCCGGAGAAGATAGGGAAAGTTTAGCAACTCAATTAACTCAAAGACAAAGAGAAGAGCAAAAACTCAAAGAAGAACATGATACAATCAATAGCAAATTGATTTCTTCTGAAAGAGATTTAGCAAAAGCAAGAGCAGAAATGGAAAATAAAAGTGGAATCAGAGGTGGAATGGCAATGGCCGTTTCATCACTCCTAACTCAAAGAGATGAGGGGAAGATCAAAGGAATATTAGGAACTTTAAGTCAATTAGCAAAACCAAAAGATCATGCTCATGAAAATGCTTTGGCAACTGCAATAGGCGCTGGAATGCAAAGCATTATCGTAGAAACAGACGAAGTAGCAGCAAGATGCATTGCTTGGCTTAGAGAAAATAAAGCAGGTAGAGCAACATTTTTACCACTAAACAAATTACAAGTTAGAAGACCAAGTGGAAAAGCATTAATGCTAACTAAAGAAGAAAATGTAGAAGGTTTTGCCTGGGAATTATTAGATTATGATCCAAGAATTGAATTGGCAATAAAATATGCACTAAAAGATACATTACTAGTTAGTAACCTTTCAACCGCTAGAAAACATATGGGCGGAGTCAGAATGGTTACTTTAAAAGGCGACTTAACTGAAGCCGGAGGGGCCATGGTTGGAGGAAATCAAAGAAGGAATCGTATTCTTTTTGGCGGTCAAATCGCAGGAAGTGGAGAAGTAGAAAGACTAGAAGCTGAAATAAATAGATTGCAATTACTTAGTGATACTGTTCAATCTGCATTAATAGAATCAAGAAAACAACAACAACTAGTACATCAAAAAATTAACAATCTAACCACAAATGATAGTATTGCTAAAGTTAAACAATGGAAGATAGAACTTGATGCTGCCGAAGATAAATTACAAAAAATAACAAAAGAGATCTCCAACGCTCAAAAATCAGTAAATGAATCAAAGAGAACAAGAGACAATAGTGAGGAAAAATTAATTTCAGCAAATAAGGCATGCCAAGATGCTGAACAAGAGAGGCAAAATGCAAATTTAGAATTACAAAAAGCAAGCCCAGAACACTTACAAAAAACTTTGAGAGAAGTGCAAGAACTTAGAGTAAATGCACAAGGAATTCAAGTTAAAGCTGAAGCGCAATTGTCTGGTGGAGAAGAACATACAAAAATTCTAAACGATAGGTTAAATGAATTAAATTCAAAAATTAAATCATTTAAACAAGATTCAGAAACTAAGAAAAATTCAATTGTTGAATGGAAGAATCAACAAAAATCACTAAAAAGTGAATTAAAGGAACTTGAAGACAAATATTCTACAATTTCAGAAGAAAATAAAGAACTAGAAAATTCAAGGGTTAAATTAGTAGAAGAAAGAGGTAGTTTAAGAACTACAGTAAATCAACTAATTCAACAATCGGAATCTGCTAGAAGGAGGGCTTCCGAACATACAATCACACTAGAAAGTAAAAGAGAATTATTAACTTCATTAATTGAAGAAATGGAAATAGCTGGAGTTAACCCCCCAGAAGCCGGTGCATCAATACCTACAGTCGCACAAGCAGAAAATAAAATCAGAGGAATTGAAAAGAGATTAGAGTTTATTGGCAATGTAAACATGCTTTCTATAGAACAATATGATAAAACTGAAACTAGGTTAGATGAATTAAAAACAGACAATAAATTATGCCAAGCAAGAAGGAAATCACTAATCGATATTTCTGAAAAACTTGAAAAGCAACGTAAAAAACGTTTGATTGCTGTGTTTAAAGAAGTTAATAAGAATTTCAAAGAAGTATATAGATTACTTTCAGATGGTGGAAGGGGTGAGTTGAAACTAGAAAACCCTGAAAACCCATTCAAAGGTGGTTTAGAAATGTGGTGTCAACCAAAAGGGAAAAGTTCCAGGGCAAAACTAAACGGTCTTTCTGGAGGTGAAAAATCGATGGCAGCGTTGTCTCTTATTTTTGCTGTTCAAGATCATGACCCATCCCCATTCTACTATTTTGATGAAGTTGATCAAAACTTGGATGCATTCAATGCAGAGAGAATCGCAAGACTATGTAGGGCAAGAGCAAATAGCGCTCAATTCCTAATGGTTACTCTAAGAAAAGTAAGTTTACAATTGGCCGACCACCACATAGGCATTACACATGCAGGAGATGGTTGTAGTAGAAGAATCGCTGATTTCAATAGAGAAAGAGCAATAGAACTAGGCGAAAAGGCAGAAAAGATTCGAGAAAAAGCAGATAAAGCGATGAATGAAAAGAGAGAGAAGTTAGCTCATCTTCCAACTGAAAAAGACATGCCTGAAGTTCCTGAACCATTATCAGCACCACCAAGTCTAGGTGGTCTAGATATTGAGATTAAAGGAGAAGTACCATTAAAGAAAGATTCTTCAATTGCAGCACTTTCTGAAAGGGCTGAAGAATTAAAAGAAGATATTGAAGAATTACAAGAATTAAAAGAAGCAATAAGAGAAGTTGAAGCAATAGAAAATGAAGAAATCCAAATTAATCAGTTAGAGCAAACTGAGGAGCCCTGAGAGGTGGTTGATAAATGCAATCAAAACTTGATTCATACTTCATTCGAGAAGACATAATTAACAATTTATTGGAAAATAGAGAGGAAACCAGAGAGGAAGCAATAGATTATGCTGATCGTTTATTAACTATTGCAGAAATGGAAAATGCGGAATACTCTTCATTAGTTGACCCCTTTGATCGTTCAGTAGCTTTAGTTTTTGAATTAGTTAAAGATGCTGAGTTAGATCCTTGGAATATTGACTTGACTTCTTTTGTTAATTTATTCAGTGAAAGAATAAAAAAGAATTCAGATAATATTGATTTACCTTCATGTGGAAGATTGCTTAGGTTGGCATGGGCTGTTTTAAGAGGACAAGTCGAAGATTTATTAGATCGTCAGAATAAAGCAGACATGGATGATGAAATTGATGATTACTTTATCGACGAGGGTTGGATGACTGATTTTGATGATAATGAATTTAATTTCACAAATAACGTTATTTCTGGAGAATTGGAAGCAGATCTTAATGGTTTATTTGAGGAAAGGGTCCGTAGAGAAGAAGGCAGACCTGTAACATTAGGTGATTTATTAGGTGCTTTAAGAGGTGCTTGTGACGATGCTGAAATAAATAAAATTAGAGAAGAAAATAGAATTAAATATAAATTGGAAGTTGAAGAAGCTCTAGGAAATGTAGGAGCAAGAATGCATGATGAAAATTTAGAAGGCGATATCGAACTATGCTGGAATTTAATGAGAGAAATGAACAAAGATGGCGAAATTGATTTACAAACATTATCTGATGGAGTTGCTAAGGAAATTAAAAAGGAAAGTGGTGAAGAAATAGATGTTTCTTCCGAAGCTAAAGTAACTGGGCTCGTTTCTATGTTATTCTTAACTCATAGGGGTTTTACAGATATTGAACAAAAAGATGTGCCTAATGGAAAAATAAAAATTAAAGATTTATGGCCAAAAATAAAAAGTTGGGAGTCAATTAATGAAAAATTCAAAGAGGAAAATAATTCTTTTAACGAGGTGGTTGAAGTTGACAGCTGAACTTCAAACATTAATTGAAGCAACTCTTTTTGGTGTTGGAAAATCTATGAGCGTTGAACAACTTTCACAGGGCTTAAAGGCTGACGTCTCCTTAGTAAGTGAAGCATTACTTGGTTTGCAATCATCATTAAAAAGAAGAAGAGGAGGTGCTTTGCAATTAGTAGAAATTTCTGGGAAATGGGCTTTAGAAGTAAAACCAGCAATTGCCGATAAATTACCTAAAGATGCAAAAACTGAAATTCCTGCAAGGTTACTTAAAGCAGCTGCTCTAATTGCATACCACCAACCGATGGAACAATCTAGTTTAGTAAAACTTCTCGGAGAAAAGGCATATGGTTACGTAAAAGAATTATCTGATGCAGGATTAATTGACAGAAGACGTTCGGGAAATACTAGAAGATTAACTACAACGAGAAGATTTTCTGAAGTGTTTGGATGCCCGCATACAAATCATAAAAAGGTCAGAGAATGGTTTAGAGAAAGATCTGAACAATTAGGAATGAATGATGGAAATTCAACACCTATAGCTCTGGAAGAAGAAATAAACTCAGAAGAAAATATTGACATCGTGGTAGAAGAATAATCCACTAAAGATATTATATTATAAATTCTACAAGACCATCTGAAACAGATGAGTTTTTCCAAGTCAATTTTTTATGGAGTGAAATTGTATTTTTTCGTTTCATTAGCGATTGGTTTGAGTTTTTTCATAGACATTCAACGTAATGATCTTAAAGGAAATCTTGAAGCAAGTTTTTCCTACATACAAGACTCTATAGATATTTTGACTCTTGCTTTCCCATTATTTTGTTTCTACATAGGTTCAAAACAATCAAATTTAATTAAAAGAAAAACAGACTCTGGATTCGCTGCCGCAATTAGTGCTGGTATTGGATTTTTAATGATAACATACATGAATTGGGGAATTACGTACGGTAGTTTATTAATTGCTGATGCAATTGAAATAATTGAAAATAATGATAATACATTTAATTTAGAATCAATTAATGAAATTATTTGGAGGATTATACCAGCAATTTTAGCTGGTTTATTCGCAGCCATAATTAACAGTAATAACGAAATCACTATTCAATCAGGTTCAAAAAAATCAATTAAAAATGAAACTGAAGAATCATCTCCTACACCCTGGGTTTATTCAGTAGGTACCATTGATGAACATGGATTTGAATGGATCAAACACAACAATAAACAATGGTATAGAGCAGCAAATAGTGGTAACGAATGGAAAGAATATTCTTAAATTAACTAGACGAACGATATTTAGCCAAACAATCTTCAATTAATTTTGCTGTAATTCTTTCTCCACTCGAATGTGCTAAACTAACTACGGCATCTACTTCATCATCATTAGCACCCGCAGTTACAGCCATATTTCTTGCATGTAATTTCATATGTCCTGCCTGAATACCTACTGTAGCTAATGCTCTCAAAGCACCCAAATTTTGGGCTAATCCTGCCGCAGCCATTACTTTAGCAAGGTCATTTGCAGAATTAATACCCAATAAGGCAACATTTGTTTGTGCTGCAGGGTGAACTCTTACTGCACCTCCAACTAAACCAACTGCCATTGGTATCTCTATAGAACCAAATAAATCACCATCATCATTCTTTTCCCAATGTGTCATTGAACCATATTCTCTATTATAAGAAGCATAACTATGTGCCCCAGATTCAATAGCTCTCCAATCTTGTCCACATGCTATAGCAATTGGAGAAATAGCATTCATTATTCCCTTATTATGAGTTGTAGCCCTAAATGGATCTGCTGCAGCAAAATGATAAGCCTGAATTACACCATCAATAATCTCTTCACCTCTTTTTACGTCTTTACCATCATCTGACATTTCCTCACGCGTAAAAATTGCACTTACTCTAGCCAATCTATGCACCGCTAAATTAGAAATTATCCTTAAAATTACAGTTCCTCCGGTGATTGATTCAACCTTTGGTGCTATAGTTTCTGCCATTGTATTTACTGCATTTGCACCCATTGCATCTCTACAATCAACTAATAAATGTAAAATCAACATGTTTCCAGAGTTTGTTTCAATGATTCTAGCTTCAATATCTTTACATCCACCACCAAATTTTACTAAGATAGGATCCACTTCATTACATAATTCAATTAAATGCTCTTTTTGGGATAATATTGCTTCTTTAGAAGCATTAACATCAGTGCAATGAACTACCTGTATCTGCCCAATCATTACAGGATCATCATTATTTGAAGTAAAACCACCCTTGATTTGACATCTTTTAGCCATATTACTTGCTGCCGCAACTACAGAAGGCTCTTCTAATACGAAAGGAATAAGATAATGTTCATCATCAATAACAAAATTAGTAGCGACTCCTATTGGTAAAGAATACGTTCCAATTACATTTTCAATCATTTTATCTGCAGCTGATTCCGATAATTCACCTGTACTTGCCCATGCTGAAACTTGTTCATCATTCAAACCAGCAATTTCTGCTAATAAATTTCTTCTTTCTGAGACACTCAATTTGTAAAAACCTTGAAGCCGACTATTGTTAACTGCCATGTTCCTCACCACGTGCTATTGATTATATCCCTAAATCATTCCGCTTCTTCTTTGATGGATTAACGCAAATTAACGCGTTAATCAAGCGTTAATTAAGCGTTAATCAAGCGTTAATTGATATATTTTAAAATTTATTGTATTGATTAAAAATGCTTTGGGTGATGCGTTTTTATACGTTAATCATACGTTAACAATGCGTTATTAACGCAACCTTGTTAAACCTATTATAATTCTGAGGGTGTTATGGTAGATGCAAAACATATTCCCTTTGATTTACCTAATATGAGAATCAACCCCTTTAACATTAAACCACTGAATCCTAAAGACAAACCACTTCTTGTTGGGAGAAATGAAATCATTTCGAAAATTATTGGGTGGTGCAAGCACAGATCTTCCAGGATGATACTACTTATAGGAAATAGAGGCACCGGAAGGACTTCTTTGCTAAATTTAGTAGGAAATGAAGCATATAAGCACTTTCAATTCAACCTATTTCCTACAAAAGACCCTATGAAGAACCTTTTAGAGGAATTATATATCACAATAGTATCTGATTTTGAAGTTCCAAGAATGCATCAACAATTACAAGAAAATTTAATCAATTCCATCCCAGAAACTGGAAGGTTGCCAATATTGAGTTTTGATTACCCCAATATTGCAGGAAGTGAAATTGCTGATGTTTTCAAACAATTATCCCAAATTTTAAGATCATTGGATGCAGTCTCAATCATAGCTTTAACGCCCGCGCAATTAGCAACTTGGCCACAAGAACTAATTGATGAATTTGATGAAGAAATAAAAATAAATTCATTTAATAATTCTGAAATAAATGAAATGATTGCAAAAAGAGTTAATTCCACATGTAGAGAAAAATGGAAACCAACCAAAGGTTTAGTTGAGGAAATCCAAGAAAGAACATCAGGGCACCCTTCTGAATCAATTAAATTAATGAGAAAAATAGTACATAATGTAAAAAATAAAGAAGATTATGATTCTGAATTAAATCAATTATTTTCAAATATTAATTCGAAAACAAATGATTATTCCATCGAGAATGAAGAAAAAATTCAAGATGAACAAATCGAAGAAGAAAACATAGATGATTCTGAAAACATAGATACTAGTTTTGAGGAATCCGAAGAAATTCAAGAAGAAATAGAGTATGAGCATCATGAAGAATTTGAAACACCTCAAATAATTGATGAAAAAATAGATTTTGTAGATGATGATGAAGAATATAATAAAATAATACCTGAAGAACTTGATGAACCTCCATTGCCTACTGGCGTGTTTGGGAAATTAGGTGGGAGGACAAGAGATAGGAACAAATCAATGAGGAAAGATGGTTTTGCAGTTTTCCGCTCGGATTTAGAAACCATGAAAAAACTACAAGATAATACCCCCGCAGAAACACCAATATTAGAAACTGAAGATGGTAATATATTATGGATTGATGATCAAATTATTTCAAAAACAACTTTTGGCAATGAATTTGAACACAAAAAATTACAAACTGGAATTAATATCCAAGAACAGAATTCATTTGAAAATACATTGATGGGAATTCAAGAAAACAAGACATTTTCTCCGCCAGAACAATCATTTAATCTAGACATTGAAAAATTAAGATCATTAGATAGTAACGAAATAAAAGTAATTCAACTATGTTCTAAACGTGAAATTTCACCCTCAGACGAAGAAATGAGAAATATGCTAGGAGGAATTGGAAGAACTAGGCTTTCTCAAATATGTAATGGACTACACAAGCAGGGCATTTTAAGTGTTAAAAAAATAGGACGATCGAGAATGTTCTATTTATCAAACAGTGCAAAATCACAACTTATGGCGTGGGGTAACTTGTGAGGGACATTTTATGCTAAAATGGGAAGTTTTTTATAGCCATAAATTTCAAGGAGTGGTGACTTCTATAGAATTTAATCAGACTGGTATTGCCATTTCAAATGAAAAACATATTTGTTTCTTAGATTTTGATGGAAAACAAAAATGGAGAATAAAAATGCCATTCAAACCATATAAAATAAGAACTAATGAAAATTTGCTTGGTGTTTTAATGGGTAATGGATTTGTAGTAATTGATTCTAATAATGGAGAACAGTTGCATGAAGGAAGATCAACACAAGGAGGTTTTTCAGACATCATACATAGGCCTGGCGGAGGATGGATACTATCCGATCGTCATGAACAATTACATATTTTCAACAATCAAGGGTTTGGAATTAAAAGATTGTTCTCTGGCAAAATTAGAAAATTATTAGGATGGATTGATAGAGATCACCTAATAATACATGATGGAGATGGTTGCTTACGTTGTATAAGGTTGAAAATGAGTACAACACAAAGACAAATTGAAGATAGGGTTTGGTCCTGGTCATCAGAATTAAAAAACGGGGAAGTATTAGTTCAATCACTAGATGGGAATATTTGGAAGGGGAGACCAAATATTTCTGGTTGGGATAGTCTTGAGCTTTTTGATGAAAATTGTTTAGAACCATTTAAGTCGATATGGACTATAGATGGATGGTGGATTTTAGATATGGAAAATAAAATTTTTAATAAAAAAATAGAACAAAATTTCAATAATTTTGGCGATATAGTTGCAAGTAACTCTGAAAATTTATTTACAATTGCAAATAGAGAAGGCCTAATTAGAATTATAGGTTCTGGGGATTTAATTAAAAAGAAAAAGGAAAAAATAAGATTTGAATATGAAAATATGAAATTGTCGTTAAATTCTGAAAAAAGAGAGAAAATATTCAAAATGGCTAAAAATGCAGAGTTAATGAATGATTTTGAAAGAGCAAATGAATTATTTAAATCAATAGGAATTGAATACGAGGAAGGTGTTTAAATTGAATAATTTGGAATTAAGTGAGAGTTTAGTAAAGCATTATATTGAACTAACAACAAAGGCGTTTGAAAAAGCCACTCCCTTAGTTGAAAAAGGAAGTGAAGATGGAAAAAAACTTGATTCAATGTTGAAAATGTCCTTGGATTATCTTAATGATGCAAAATATTTCTTAGAAAAGGGAGATCTTCTAAGAGCTTATGGGGCAATAAACTATTCCCATGCTTGGATTGATGCAGGAGTAAGGATAAAGTTACTTGATGGACATGGAGATGATGAACTATTTACACTTCCATAATTTAAGAAACTAATTCTAGTTTTTTTCCACCCAATACTTGAATGACTGGGCAATTAGAATCAAATAACCTTTTTTTTAATTTTTTATCAACCGTAAGCACTGGCCATCCAAATTCTTTTGAAAGATTAAATAGAGTATCGTCTGAATGGCTTTTTTCAATAATGTTAAATTCTAAAGGTTTAGATTTATTCCTTAAAAGCTCTAAAAGAATAGATTTACTACTACTTTCCTGAAATTTATTTAATTCAGACCATACAGAATCTATAACTATAAATTCATATTTACCAACAATTTCCAACAATGATAAATCAATATTTATCTCTGCATCAATTACAGCAATCCATCCACAAGAGTCAACCAATATCTTTGGCAGATTAACACCTCAATCTACAATGCTAGCATGGCCAATTAATCTCCATCTTGTACCCACCCTTCTTGAAAGACTTAAACGACTTCCAATATTTGCACAAATGGGTAATTTTAGATTTAAGAATACTTTATTTTTTTGATTATTCGAAACCGTTCCAACTGATTTTGCAGTTGCGACTGTAACCATAAGAGTTTCACCATGCCTTAAAGGATAAACTTCTGTAGAGTCTCCTCCAGCACCAACCATTTCTGTTAATAAAGATACATCTAACTCAACCTTTTGTCTAATTGGTGGTAAATTTCCTTTGATTGCTACAACTTGACCTGATAAATTGTCACTTTTTGAAAAGTTAGGATCTAATTTAGTAGCCATTCCACAAAGTCCACCAGCATTCATTGAATCCAAATTTAAACCCCCACCTTTAATACTTGATATAGTAGATTCTATAGGTATCCAAATATCTTTTCCTGAAACTCTTCTACCTGGGCCTATTTCTATTTCATCTCCAACTTTAAATTGTCCTGAAACAATGCTTCCACCAATTATCCCTCCTTGCAAATCATTAGGCCTTGTACCTGGCCTATTTACATCGAATGACCTAGCAACATACAACAATGCATCTTCTTTATCATTCCTTTCTGGCGTCGGTATCACATTTTCAATTGTACTAATTAATACATCCAAATTAACATCGTGATGAGCAGAAATAGGAATTATCGGTGCATTTTCAGCAATAGTTCCTTTCAAAAAATCTTTTATTTCCTTATGATTTTGGATAGCTTTTTCCTTACTTATCAAATCTATTTTGTTTTGAACTACTATTATATTCTTTATTCCTGCTATTTCTAAAGCCATTAAATGTTCTCTAGTTTGTGGTTGAGGGCACGTTTCATTTGCTGCCACCATCAACAAGGCTCCATCCATAATACTAGCTCCACTAATCATGATTGCCATCAAAGTTTCATGCCCTGGTGCATCTACAAAAGAAACTACACGTTCCAACTCAACTGGATCATCTTTTTCTCCATCAGGATGTTTCCCTGAAGCATAATATTCACCTTTTTTGGTCTTATAGAATGCTGTATCGGCATATCCTAATTTTATGCTGATTCCTCTCTTTAATTCTTCTGAATGTGTATCTGTCCAAACACCAGACAGAGCTTTTGTAAGTGTTGTTTTCCCATGATCTACATGACCAACCAATCCAATATTTACTTCGGGTTGCTTTGGTAACTTTTTCGCCAGTTTAAATCCCCCGTTGTATAATAAGATAATTTTTAGTTTTCTTCGGAACTTTCAGTTCCTGAAATTTCAGCTAAAGATTTCTTACCTTTTCCAACAACTTTTAGATTTATTTGCCTAGTCTCATTTGTAATAGTAGAACCACGGAATTTTTTACGCATTCGTAATCCTTCATGCTTAGTTCTGTATCTTTGGCCTTTTTTCATAAATATATTATGTCCCTTAAATCCTGTTCCAGATGTAACCAAAATAGGTTTTTTAGATCCGCCATCTAAGTCCCTACGCATTGGAGTTCCAACTTTATCACAACCACCCGTAATTTCCAACTTGTATCCATCCAAAGGTTCTTCTGAATCTTTACTCTTTACAAACTGGCCTTCTACAACATCTCCAATTTTTTTCCCAATGAATTGATTATAATCACTACCAGAGATACTAAATGGGTAACTTTTACCCCCATTTTTTGGATCTGTGTCGTTAACTACAGCAACAAATGTATTATCCTCGCCTTTAGCCATATCATATCTCCTTGCGACTCGCCCACTCTAGGTCTATTTATTACCTCATCGGGTCCAACATCAAATATTAAATTGCCGATTAAGGTTTAATTCAAGCCTATTTATCAAATCAGAAGGCAAGATATTAGGCATCGATAAAAGTTGAGTTCTACCCCTTCCTTGAGGCATGGAACCGTATTTACTGGATAAAAAGTCATTATTTTCTAAATTTTTAATATATTTCCATAATGTTGTATGTCCCTTTGGTGTTTGATTATATTCTTCGCATACAACTTTATACAATTGTTCTGCATCTCCACTTGTAATTTCTGATTCTTTTTTCAAACGCCTACAAATTGCTAATAATAATAATTGTAAATGTGGTCTTAAAGTATCAACAACATGTGGTTCTACTGCTATTACTTCCTTACTAGATATTGTCTGTATATCTTCTGGAATGATATGCTTCCTACCTTCTTTTTCAGCATTTTTTGCTGCACCTTCTATTAAATGTAAAACGTTTCTTGCATCACCTTTTGAAGCTGCAGAACTTGCTATTAAATCCAATACTTCATCATCATAAGATTCTTTAAACAATGATAATTCAGCTCTTTGCTTAGCAATTTCAAATAAACCATCTTTATTATAACCACTAAGCCTAATATGATTACCGACACCTAACCTTGAAATTACTGCACCTTCCAATAAATTCAAAACTATCTCTTCTTGGCTAATTAAAATCAAGGATAATGTCCCCTTACCTTGTTTATCCTCATCAATTCTTAATAATTTGTAAAGAATATCATTTCCTTCCTTCATCAAAATATGATTTACTTCATCTAATATTATCAAAAAATGTTGATTTAAATTCCTCAGAATTTTTCTAATACTTGAAAGCACTTCACTAGAAGATAAACCCCTAACAGGATAGCCAGGGTCTAATTTTGTTATCACTTTATGAAGGACTTGAGGAGATGTATTGAAATTTCTACAATTTATATGAACATGAGATATACTCCTTTTATTTGAAAAATTAAGTTCAAGATCTTTAGCAAATACCTTTGCTAATGCAGTTTTACCAGAACCAACTGGACCAGTTATTAACACATTACAACTAGTTTCAGGTAAAATAATTGTGCTAAATTTTGTAGCTAAATCAACTAATTTGTCATCCCTCCCAACTAAAGATGTAGGTATATAATCAAAACTTAATGGTTCTACATCTTTCAGTACCAAACCAGCACCTATTCGGTCAAGATATCCAGCCATTCAATTGATGTTAACACCGATTGTTATTAGAGATTCTGAACGATAACAATTAAATTAATCGATATAAATTAAAATCAATGAATTTCATCAAACTTATAGCCATCTTCCCATTTTTTCTCGCCCAAAACAACTTCAAGTTCATAAGGAGTTATCATGGGTTTAGCATATTTAACAGCATCATCAATTGCAATTCTTGGACAAGCAGTATTTACAAACACGTCTACGGGATAGAAATCAATTAATTCAGGCCCTACATGCTCCATAGCTAACAAATATCCTTTCTTACCATGTTTCTCTAGTTTATTTTTCATTCGAAGTGCTAAGTTCCTTCTCATTTGACCTGGTTTGGCCCCTATAAGAATTCCAAACCTTTCTTTATCCATTGAAGACATTATTAATCCTGATCTTTGTCTAAGAATACGTTCTATACGTTCTCGACCCATTTCTTTTGCTTCTCCAGTATAAGGATCTAGCATAGCCAATGGTTTTCCAGTGTGTAAGACTAATCCAATTGGATGAAAATCACCACTACCAAGGAAGATATAATGTCCTATTGAAGAATCATCGCCTGAGTAATTACAACCAAGAACTTGCCCAGGGAAAGTTAAACGAGCACCCCCAATAGGTACAATAACATCAAATCCTGCTTCTTCAAAGTATTTTTTGTAAGTCGGAAGTAAATGTAAGTGCTGAATACTTCCTACTAATCCTAATTTAACGTCTTTCAGGGGAGATATCCTACCAACCATATCCTCAAACTTGTCAAGTGCCTCTAATTCAGATAAAACGGGCCCTGAGGGATTGTTAAGCCTCTCAATTGCAATATTTCTATGAGCATGAAGAAATGGCATAACCGGAGCAATCTCTGGCACGCCATCATAAGTTACAGGTATGAATTGAGTAGGCATTCCAGAATCTATATTCATCTGTGAGTGCCCCATATGAGCAACTAATTCAACTCCAATATTTTGCATCTTATCGTGAACTAAATCACAAGCACCATAACAGGGATCCGCAGAAAGTACTACTCTTGCAGAGGTTTCCGATTCAATTTGGTCCATCATCTCTAAAGCCTGCATTTTAAGTCCTTCTGGAACTTGTAGCGCGACTAATCGAGTATCATTCTTCTTAATTCTCTCGACTAAATCATCGAGTTCAAATTCATGTCTACTCAAGTCCAAAATATCACCTATAAGAAAACGACGTTCTCACCGTCCATATCAACCCTTATCAAAGATTGTATGTTTTCATTTGTTTTTTCCTTCAATTGTTCTAGTCCGTTACCTTTTTCAAAAATTATTATTATTTCTGAAATTATTGCCTTAGATTCTTTTACACCATTGATTATTGAATACATAGTCCCGCCAGTAGACAAAACATCATCCACAATTAAAATTCTCTCTCCAGGCTTTATATCGTTGATATATAATTCCCCTTTTGAATATCCTGTACTCTGATCTACACAAATCTCGCCTTCAAGCCCATAACTTCTTTTTCTAGCAACAATCATTGGTTTCTTCATTTTATATGCTAGCAAGGTACTAATCGGAAGCCCCATAGCCTCTATACCTAAAATTACATCAACTTCATCCCAATTTACCATTTTAATAATTGATTCCAAAACTAAATCCATCAATTCATAATTTAATCTAGGGACTCCATCCGATAAAGGGTTCACAAAATAAGCATATTCGCCCTTCCACACTATTGGAGAATTTTCAAGACTCTTTCTAAGAGCCTCTTTCAAATCCATTTTTGCACGACCCTTGGAAAAATTAAGCCAAACCTTTTACATGTTCGTGGCCACTTACAAGAGATATCTTACAAGGAGTTGGGAATTTCATACTTGCTTTCCTTAATGCCGATTTTGCTTCTAGAAAATCTTTAGGAGTGCATTTTAATGAAATTATTACCTGTCCTCTCTTTACCCTAGCTGCAGTTCCTACATTCTTTCCAAATGATTGCCTCATACCCATTGAAACACGGTCTGCACCTGCACCAGTTGCTTGTTTATTTTCTCTCAAAACATGATGTGGATATGTGTGTATCTTCAAAGAATAACCATCAACACCTGCAGCACTTCTAATCGTTGAATTAGAAATAACCCTAGCAGCTTCCAAAGCAGTATGTCTTATTTGACAAGATTCTTTAGCAATGAGATTTAATTCTAATTCAAATCCACCTAATTCTGCAAGTCTCCTATTACCTGTATGGAATTGCAAAATACGATTATTTGGTACACCACCCATATACTTTCGTCTAGTATATGCAGGACCTGAAATTCTGCGATACATCTTTGCGGGTTTACGTGCCATTTCTAACCAACTCGGAACAAGCCGACTAGCGAGGCGTATATAACGCTAATTGGGTTAAGAAAACAGGTTAAGTTTCGGCAAGATACTTCAAGTACACCCATACTCGGGGAATGAGGGCGATGTACGATAAACCGGATGAAGAAAAGTCATTTTTAGAAAAAATGCAATATTGGCTTAGAGAAGAAAGTGACATGCAATGGTTGTCAATAGGTGTTTTCTTCATGATTGTAATCGCTGGAGCATTCTTTTTTGACCATTCAAATGTGATACCAGGATGGGTACAATCAGATGTTGCAGAACAAGGCACACTAATGGACATAGATTGGAATGATGAAGGGGATAAAGCATTAGCAATTTTTTTGGATAATGGGACTAAAAATTTAATGAGTTGGGATGTTGAAAACGGTTGGAAATCAATTGAACATGATTCAGAACCAAATGCTGTTGATTTCTCTGGATTGGATCAATGGTTTATTGGAACAAATGATGGGATAGAATTATGGACAGGAGTTGGAGAATCATCTACATCTTGGGTTATGAATTGGGCTGACAATTCATCAAGTAAAAGAATTGTAGACATAAGTAGTTTAGGCGGTGTTTCTGGATTTATAATTACACAATCCATGGATGGTTCTGAAGTGCATTACTTTAGCGGCACTGAAGTTTCTAGTGGAACAACCCCCCCATCTACTGGAAGTGATGGGAATGGTGAAGGACATGTTCAATTAACTCATGTAGAAATGATTGGTACTCAAAGAGCACTAGTTATTGGTTCTTCTTCAGTATTCGGAGTTAATCCAACAAATGCACTTACAATCGGAACACTATACGATGTTTCGGCAGCAGACACAGGAAGTCCGAATGTACAATTAATTCACTCTAAAGCAGGAGTTGAATTATCGCAAATTATTTCATTAAATGACAAATTCTGGGGAGATGAATATATCGCAGCCGTTATTGGACCAACAGACTGTCTAATAATTAGCATGGATGGTATTGTTTCAAAGCTCTGTGATGAAGGTGGATCTTCTGCAGCAATAGATTCATATGGAGCATTATGGATCTCTTCTGCCACAAATTCATTAGAAGTAAATAAAATAACACCAAATGAAGACAAGGATGGAGAAATTTCCTATGTAACTAGAAACTTACAATTGCCTGAAAATTATGAAATCAATTCAAGATTAGCAAAAAGTAGTGGGGAAAAAGTTCATTTTTATGGAACAAACGACAATGGCATTGAAGTTAAAGGGGTCTTAGATTCAGAAGCAAGTCAATCTGTTTTAAGAAGTTTGGATATGCTTGGGCAATTAGTTGTATTTGTTATTGCAATTTCTGTATTTGGTGCAACTGCATGGCAATTTTATGAAAATAGAGGCAGAGGTTCTTGGTAAATTTTCACAATCGGCAATGTCATGAACCTCCTGTAGTCTGTTGTGCTTCCAAGAGAGGAGTTGTGCACGTTGAGTCGTAATATGATGGACCAATATTTCGAGATAAAGGAAGCACATCCGGACACAGTTTTATTTTTTAGAATGGGTGATTTTTACGAAATGTTTTATGAGGATGCTGAGATAGTATCTAAAGAATTAGGACTTACTCTTACTAGTAGAGATAAAAAAGCTGACAATCCAATACCTATGGCAGGATTCCCTTGGCACGCTTTAGAAGAAAATCTAAAAAAAATGGTTACAAGAGGGTATAAAATCACCTTATGTGAACAAGAACAAGAATTAAGGCCCGGAGCAAAATTATTGGAAAGAATAGTTACTAGAGTCTATACTCCTGGAAGTTTATATGAAGAAGATTTACTTGAACAAGATAAAGCTTCTAGACTTGCTTCAATTATAATTAAAAAAGGAATTATCGGCATTGCAATCATCGATGTTTCTACCAGTGAAGTTTGGTCCATGGAATTCAGAGGCACTGATTATTTAAATCAATGCTCAAATGAATTAATGAGATGGGAATTAACTGAATTGGTAATGAGGAAAAATACAGCTAATAATAACAATATTAACTCAATAATTTCATCTATTGAAGTATTAAGCACATCACAACATGAAATTTCTACTAAAAAATCAATAGAATTTGTAAAAGAAAATTTCAGATTAAAAGATTTAGGTTCTCTCGGACTTGATGATTCTGAAATTTGTTTAGATGCACTAGGATTAGCTGCATCATATTTAGACAATTTATACAAAAATGAAAAATTACAATTAAGAGATCCTCAATTACAACAAGAAGAAGATCTTGTTACATTAGACAACACGACATTAAGAAATCTAGAGTTAATAAAAACATTAAATAATGAAAGTGAGGGTTCATTATTGCATTCTATAGATAATACAAGAACCTGGATGGGAAGAAGAAGAATGAGGAATTGGATCATGAGGCCATTAAAAGATATTTCAAAAATTGAAAAAAGACAGGCCGCTATTGCTGATTTAATTAGATCAAATAGAAGATTACACGAAATAAGGGATGTTTTGAAAGGGATGAGGGATTTAGAAAGATTAGCTACAAAATTATCTTATGGAAACATTTCAAGCAGAGATTTAGTTGCAATATCCATTGCATTAGAAAAAATGCCAAAAATAAAAAACATACT
Organism: Methanobacteriota archaeon; assembly: GCA_002692465.1. Taxonomy (GTDB): domain Archaea; phylum Thermoplasmatota; class Poseidoniia; order Poseidoniales; family Poseidoniaceae; genus MGIIa-I. The sequence goes on from NZKH01000005.1 coordinate 50,738, forward strand.
TTTACAATCAAAAAACTTGTTTCTCCTTGAGATAGGAGCAGATTTAGACTTATTAGAAAATATGAAATTAAAAATTAAAGATGCCTTATTGGATGAACAACCAGTTGGGATTAGAGATGGAAATATGTTCAAAGACAACTATTCAAGTGAATTAGATGCGTTTAGAAAAAATGTTTCAAATGGCATTGAATGGTTACAAAATCTAGAAACTAATGAAAGGGAAAGATTGGAAATACCCTCACTAAAAGTAAGGCATAATCGTCAATTTGGTTGGTTTATAGAAGTAACAAAAACCCACCTAAATAAAGTCCCAGAGAACTATAGAAGAAAACAAACAATGACAAATGCAGAGAGATTTATTACTGAAGAACTTAAAGAAAAAGAAGATATTTTATTCAATGCAGATGAAAAAGGTAAAAAATTAGAATATGAATTGTTTTGCAAATTAAGAGATGAATGTAGAATCGAAGCCCCTTACCTCATCCAAATTGCTGATTCTATTTCATCATTAGATGTAATCTCAAGCTTAGCTGAAACAGCAAGAAAAAGAAATTGGTGCAAACCAGAATTAAAAGAGGGGAATAAAATTGAAATCATTAAGGGAAGGCATCCCGTTTTAGAAAAAATGGCTGAATTTGTTAGTAATGATTTGAAAATGAATGATAAAAGAAGATTGTTATTAATTACTGGTCCAAATATGGGAGGTAAATCAACGTACTTAAGACAAAATGCATTGATAGTGATTCTTGCTCAAATGGGTTCTTTTGTACCTGCAAACAAAGCAACAATAGGCGTTGTAGATAGAATATTTACCAGAGTTGGTGCAAGTGATGATTTGAAAAGAGGAAGGTCGACATTCATGTTAGAAATGATTGAAGTAGCACACATATTAAGAAGAGCCACTTCAAAAAGTTTAATTTTACTTGATGAAGTTGGCAGAGGGACTTCAACTTTTGATGGTTTATCAATTGCATGGGCTGTATGTGAAGATATTGAATCTCGATTAAAATCGAGAGCATTGTTTGCTACCCATTACCATCAATTAGTAGGTTTAGAAGACAAACTTGAAGCATTTACTAATGTTCATGTTAGAATTGCAGAATTAGAGAGTGGTTTGAAATTTTTGTATAATGTAAGTGATGGATCATGCGATGAATCTTATGGCATTCAAGTAGGAGCATTAGCGGGCCTACCATCACATATTGTAGAAAGGGCTGCAGAATTACTCTCATTTTTAGAATCACAAGCATCTGGTGCAAAAGCAGGTACTGGTCAGCCTGAAAAGAGGGAAATAGGTCAAACTAGCCTTTTGAGATATGTCATTTCAAATGACATGAAAGAAATCTCTCTAGAATCAATGCAAGAATCTAATGATTCAAAATTAAATTCATGCGAAATTGCAACTATAAAATATTTAGAAGAAATTGATCCTGATTTATTATCTCCAAGAGATGCATTAGAAAAAATGTATAAATTAAAAAGATTATTAGAAGGTAAACATGAATTAATGGAGGAGTAAATTTGCCTAAAATTCAAAAATTAGATGATAATACAATTTCAAAAATTGCTGCTGGAGAAGTTGTAGAAAGACCTGCACAAGTTGTTAAAGAATTAATTGAAAATAGTATTGATGCAGGTTCTACAGAAATAATTATTGAAATAGAAAATGGTGGTTTTGATTCAATAAAAATAACAGACGATGGAGTTGGAATAAACAAAGATGAGTTGGAATTATCTATAGAAAGGCATGCTACCAGTAAATTATTAAAGATTGAGGACCTTCATGAAATATATAGCCTTGGTTTTAGAGGTGAAGCTCTTTCTTCTATTGCTTCAATTTCTAAACTAAAAATTTCCAGTAGGCAGGAAGGTAAAGATGGCTATCAATTAAATGTGTCAGGAGGTCAAATTGGAAATATTGAACCTTGTGCAATGAATCAAGGCACTATTGTAAAAATTGATGATATATTCTTTAATGTTCCTGCAAGACTTGCATTTCAAAGAAGGCCTGCAACTGAATCTGCAAAAATTGTTGAAATTGCAGTAGAGCACGCAATGGCACATCCAAGTATTTCATTTAATTTAAAAAATGAAGGAAGGTTAATGCTAAATGTCCCTTCAGCAGACAATTTACAAGATAGATTGTTTGATTTACTAGGATTATCAGCAAATAATCTAATTGAATTGAAATCACCTCCTGAAGACATAAATGCACCTGGTGATGAATTATGGTCTGGTTGGATTTCTCCACCAGAATTATCAAGAGGAAGGAATGATGAAGTTCATGTATTAGTCAATAATAGAGTAGTAACAAGCCAACCATTTTCAGAAGCAATTCGAAGAGGATATCATACTAGATTAATGGTGGGAAGACATCCAGTGGCAATCTTAAATTTAAAAATACCAGCAAATGAGCTAGACATAAATGTACATCCGACAAAGAGAGAAATAAGATTAAAACATTCATGGAGAGTTCTTCAAAGACTAGAGAGATCAATTCAATACACTCTTTCTAAAGTACCTACACAACCCGAGGAAAAAGGCAAATTAACTGGAATCACAAAAGTCAGTGACAATGAATTAAGTAATAATTTAATGGAGTCAAAAAAACCTAAATGGGTAGAATCTGCAGGAAAGCAATTATCTTTGGACAATGAAATCATTAATGAAGAAAAGGAAATTAAAAAGTCTAAAATACAAATAAGCACATCTCCATCAAATCAAAAAACATTACCTCAAATGAATGAATCTCCCACCTCTGCACCTCTTTCTATAGAGGAAAGGGCTCTCCACAGACATTCAGGAAAAATAGCTAGTGTTAGTCCTGTAAATGAGCCCAAACTTTCTAATTCAAATAATACGCAATTACCTGAAATGGTTCCATTATGTCAATTTGCAAATTCATACATAGTTGTACAAACTGGTAAAGAATTACTTCTAGTTGATCAACATGCATTACATGAAAGGATTAGGTTTGAAAGATTGCGTTATTCTAAACAATCTTGGGTCCCACAAACTAGATTAGAGCCTTTGAAATTAGAATTAAATGCCATTCAATCAGAAAGATTGAGATCTCAAAAAGAAAAAGTAAAAGAAGTCGGTTTCTTAATTGATGAAATTAATGGCGAATGGTTCTTAAATGGGCAACCAGCAATATTATCTCCTGAAAAAATCTTGAGTTTTATTAATGATTTAATCCAAGATCTAGGTGATGAAGATCGAATTCTAAACTCTGTTCAAAACTTGAAAGATCATGTTGCATTTATGCAATCTTGTCGAGGTGCAGTAAAGGCTAATCAAATTCTTACTCTTCCTGAGATGAGACGTTTGCTTTCTGATATGCGTGATATTGAAAATCCATGGGCATGTGTTCATGGCCGACCTACTGCATTAAAAATATCAATAGATGAGCTGGATCGGCATTTTGGAAGGCATGGTTAGTATATACTTACTCCATATGATTGTAATCTCTCAACAAATTCTGGATCACTATTTTCATACCATGGATTTGATTCTGAAGTACCCCCAGTAAAACTAAGCAGAATTAATGCTGACATTTGTAAACGATGATCACCATAAGCATAAATTGTTTTTTCAGGAATAGATAAGTTAGATTTTGATATTACTAATTCCTCTGATAAATTTAATTTTAATCCGAATTTTTCGAACAATTCAATAGTTGTTTCAATGCGATTTGATTCTTTATTTTTTGCATGGGAAATTCCTTTCAATGAACCTCCTCCTGATAAAGACATCAAAATAGACAATGGAGTTATTAAATCAATGTTATTAGTTATATCAAGGGATACAAATGAATCATTGCCAACATTATTTACCATAATTTTATTTTCATCGATATTCCATTTTAAACCAAAATGTGGAAGATAATTACCTAATAGTTCAAAACCCAAGTTTTCATCTATTTGTGACCAGTTCTCAACCAAAACATCAATATCATGTAATTTACAGAATAATATTGGAAAAATAACTAGAGATGCTTCGCCAAAAATAATTACAGAATTATTTATTTTAGGAACCCAGGAATTTAATTCAATAATATCATCATTAATATTTATTATCGCTCCCGTTTCCTTACAAATCTGTAATGTTAATTCAAAATAAGGTTTTGAAACCATTTTCCCACTAATTAATAGCTTATTTTCTCCGTTAATGCTTGGCATAGTAATAATGAGACCGGAAAGCAATTGTGATGTTTTTTTAACAGAAACATCAATCAAATTTAAATTAAATTTTCCTTGAACGCTAAATGGTAAAAATCCCTTATTATTTTCATGTTTTACTATAACGCCTCCTTTTTCTAAAATTTTAATTAACTGTGAAAAATTCCTCTTACTTAATGATTCATCTCCAATAACCTTAGCATTAATTCCATTTCTAACCAATAAGAATGTCAAAAAGCGCAATGTAGTGGCACTATTACCGCAATCCAACACACCTGGATTCATATTGAATTTACCTTTTTCACAACCTATGATTTCCCAATAATTTTTATTTTTTTTAATTTTAACACCTAATTTTTCTAAAACATTGGCGCAAGATAAGACATCTTTACCTATTTTACTTGTAAATATAATCTTTGTTTTTTTACTTGTTTGAGCGGAAATAAATAACCATCGAATAAAATGACTTTTTGAACAAGGCAATCTCCAGATTATTTTTTTATTGGTTATTTTTTTAATTCTTTTGAAATGAAACACATCGGCAATATTTGAATCATCATGTAATTCTGATAATTCGGTCTTTGAACGCGCATTAAGGCCCATGAATAGTTAACCCACAACAAAACTTGACTATAGTAATTTAAGCGTAATTACAATCTATATCCTAGTGTCTGCAATTAAACTGAGTTGATACTATCGCCAGAGACAAATTAGGTAGAAACCTACAAGATTTGCGGATTTCAATTACAGACAAATGTAATTTCAGATGCAGATACTGTATGCCTAGAGAAGTTTTTGATGAGAATTGGAAGTTTTTGCCCCGAGATGAAATGTTAACTTATGAGGAAATTATTACTTTGTTAGACTCTTTTGTCAAATTAGGTCTTAAAAAAGTAAGAATCACTGGTGGAGAGCCATTAATTAGAAGAGATCTTGATAAATTAATTAATTTAATTAGTTCTACTTATCCCAAAATAGAAATCGCCCTTACAACGAATGGGTCATTATTAACTCGCCATAGCAAAATCCTAAAAGAATCGGGTTTAGATAGAATTACTATTTCCCTCGATGCTCTTGAAAACAAATTATTTCAAGAAATGAATGATACAAAAATACATGTTTCTAAAGTTTTAAACGGCATTGATTCAGCAATAGATGCTGGATTTAAAAATATTAAAATTAATTGTGTGGTTAAAAAAGGTACGAATGAAAATCAAATTTTACCATTAATTGAATATTTCAAAAATAAAAATGTGATTCTAAGGTTTATTGAATTCATGGATGTTGGAAATACAAACAATTGGAATCTTAATCAAGTAATGACTAAGAAAGAAATTCTCTCACTAATTAATTCAAAATTTGAATTTACGCATATCGGAAGAAATAAAAAATCTGATGTTGCAGAACAATGGATAGAAAAACATAGTTCTCAAAAAATAGAGGTTATTTCTTCTATTTCTGAACCTTTTTGTTCAAATTGTACTAGGGCTAGAATTTCTTCTGATGGTAAATTATACACATGCCTATTTGGGTTCATAGGTTACGATTTAAAGAAGATTTTAAGGGAAAATAAGGATGTTATGTCTGAAATAAAAAGAATTTGGGAAGGAAGGGACGATAGATTTTCAGAAATAAGAACTGAATTTATTACAAAACCTAAAAAAATAGAGATGTCTTATATTGGAGGATAATTACAAAGCAGGCAATCTTATTTCTGATAATTCTGAATTTGACCTTAGATAATAAAGTCTCATAATCCACATCCCATCATCTGTTCCAGCGGCTGTAGAATTAATAATGAAATAATCGCCCTCATTGACAGTATACATCGCATCCTTATCGTGAAAGGCAATTACAGATCCAATCCTACCGTAGACATCTGAATCACCTGCAAATCCTTTAATTCCGGACATATTGGAATCTTCTGAGTGATAGATGTTAAATTCCACCATATCAGGATCTAAATGTTTATTTAAACCTGTAAATTTAACAATTTGAAAACCGTTATCTAAACCAGTAACGCTAACTTCAGCTATTGGTGGTGCTTTTTCTGCCGTATTTATACTGCCTGAAATTAAAATAACCACAATAGTAGTCAACAATACAGTAATTGCAAGCAAAAGTACTGTTGCGATGACCGGACTTACTGCTGATTCATCCGATTCAAGATTTCTTCGCATTCTAACCACTTTACGCCCTCTGAGCGCTCCAGTGTTACAAACCATACTAAAACCTCCGCTCATGCAATTCTTTGCACTGTTTCTGGAGTAATTCCCTCTTCAGGGGTTACTCTATAAGTCATTACAGACAGATTTTCCGGCGCATTTCTAAATTTTCTAACAATCATTCTAGTTTCAAATTCACTTCCAATCATATGAACTCCGAAAGTCAAAACCATATCTGCTATTGAAGACATCTCTCTTTCTATAGAGGTATCTAATGAATCTGTACTAACACAAAGTAACAAAATACCTCTAGCCATTTGAGTATGTGCTTGCATCATCCTTAGCATTGAAATTACTCTGCTTTTATCATAACGTTGAAAGAAGAAATCTAAATTTTCAACAGCACAACGGAAAAAGGGACCTCTTTCCATTACACTATTGGCCATTTCTGTAAGAAAGTCTTCCGTTTCATCATCCACAAATCTAGTTTGTGACAATCTTTGAATATCATTCATATTAAATCCTTCTAATCTATATTTACTGGCTTGTAATTCCTTACCTAATACTCTATTGTTATATTCCGAACCAATACTAATTATTTGCAATTCATTTAACCAATTATATTTGTCATAAACCTGCATAATTTCATCAGATGTTTCATTTGTTGAAATATACATCGTATTTTCTGGCTCTTCGCATGGAGAAAGGAATTGTTTGGCAAATAATTCTGCACCAGCACCAGGATCCGTTAAGGCAAGTATTGTGAAACCTCTTGGTACTCCTCCGTTCATAATTTTATCAAATTTAGGAATTCCGAAGCTTCCCATTTTCCCGAAAAATTGTTCGTCCTCTCGGGAAATTTCAAATTTAGTATTTATTGTCAAAGTTTCAACCTCCTTAATTTATCACTATTTGACCTCTGTCAATTAAATCTGTACAATACAAGTCTAAATTTGCCAAAACCCCTGGAGGGGTTTGATCTGGAACATTAATTATTACTGACAATACTTCTCTCTGTCTAAAAGTATTTACAAATGTGTGTAAATATTCCGCTAGCATTCTTTCTTCATTATAAATTGCTAGTGCATTTACACTATCTAAAATTACAAAATTTCTTTCTGTTAATTTTTTCCTGAAATGATACATTGTCCTGAGTAATGCACTTTCTAACATAATTGGTGAATCAATATATGATATGTTAGTATGCTCAGTATTCGTACCACCTAAAATACCTGATGAAACCATATCTAAAAACTGTATATTGCCTGTTGGAATACCTAATGATTCTAAACCTTCAATAATTTCATTTGCACCTCTAGAAGCCGAAATATAAACCCCGCCCATTTCAAAAACGTTAATCAATGGATTAAGTATACTTGCAGTTACTGTAAATGAATTTGAGGTGCCACACCTTACCTGCATTGAACTATTTAATCCAACATCACTCAATTGTTCTGCTATTTTTTGATCTAATTCTATCATTTAATTCACCTCTAGCCAGAAGAACCCCACTTTAACATCGGAGTAAGCATCACTCCAATCGATGTTAATTCAACGGCATACTTTGCTCTACTATGAGAGGTCCCCCTCATCTTAACAACTTGTAAAAATCTTAGTAAATGCCCCATTCTTTCAACATCACCCAATACAATTATTCCATCACTAATTGCTTCTTCAACACCGAAAGAAGACCACATATTAACTCCTGATTTTTCAGATGTAATCTCAGAAATCAATAATGTAGTGCATCCTAAAGTAGATAATTTCTTACCTAAAGTAAAAAGAAAATCTCTAATCAATTGTTCACTTTGAATTTTATAACATAATGTTGTCACCGAATCAATCACTAATCTAGTAACTCCAATTGTATTTACTATGTCTGTAATGGCTTTAATTAAAGCATGAATATCGCCCAAATCAAACGTTGCTTTGGTTAACCCTAACCAAGAATATAATACGTCCATATCAAAAACATTGATTAGGCCTTTATCGACCATTCTCATATCAAAAAAGTCGTATTGACGCACATTATCCAATAATTTTACAGATGGTTCTGTAGCAGTAAAATGGGCACATGCCTCTCCATTTTCAGCACCTCTAACTAAAAACTCTAAACCTAACGTAGTCTTTCCACAACCACATGATCCAGCAGCTAAAACTGTAGAGCCATAGGGTATTCCTCCACGCAATATTTCATCAAGACCGTGTATTCCTGTTACACATCTGTCTCGGACATAACCGGTAGCGGATTCCATGTGATTCGTTACATCGTGTAATGAATAGGTTCATGAAATCATGGGTTATATTGAACCCGGAGTGCCGTCTTCTAAAGGAATCCAATTAGAGGAGTTTGAAAATTCACCATAATTCCACACTAAAGAATACCCCACATTAATATTCCAAGTATTATCCCAATGAAAATTAATTAAATCATATGTTAATGCTGAGTTAAATTCTGCATATTGAAATGAAATATGACCTCCACTCGACTCTATTGAATCAATTAGGCCACTACCTAATACTCCTGAAACTCCTAAATCAACAACTAATGCATCTCCTAAATTTTGTTGGATTGAAGGGTTTCCTGAAAGTAAAAGATGGCTTTCCCCTGGAACTACTCCAGAAGTAATTAATTCATGCGCTGAAACAACACCGTTAGTAATTTTAGAAACACTCCAACCAGATAAATTCACTGCAAACTGATCGGGATTATACAATTCAATCCATTCTGGCCCCCCAGAGGCAGGGTCAATCATAATTTCTGTCATTAACAACTTATCAGTAAATCCGGCACCCAAGTGTACTTCTAAACTAACTAAAACAACTTCATCTGCCATATGCAAAGTCCTACTTATTGAAACACTTGAAAATGAACTATTTCTGTGAGTTCCATCATCAAATAATAATTCACCAATTCTTGATGAATCTGGTGAGGATTCAACGCGAACTAATAGCCTAACATCATAATCCTCATTCAATCCTAAACCCTTACTAAAAGTATCTTCTGTTAAAGATTTCAAGGAATCTACTTTCATTGTGGATAATCTACCCCTTTCACTTAAAAGGCCAGGAATTAATGCACCTGAATTTAGTTCTTCGGGGGATAATAAATGCCAATCAACAGTTGCATTTCCAACATCTTTTATTCCATTTTCAAATGGAATATGATATCCCTCGCTTCCCGTAAGCTTGTCCATTGCCTCTACTGCAGATCTCTCCAATCTATCAATATCTGGTGTATTAGGCCCTAATTGTAACTGTGCGAGTGACAAAAATGCTGTTACCAACATGAGGAACAAAATGAATGCAGATAAAAATTCAATTACAGCAGTCATTGCATTTTCATCGCGGGAAAACTCGTCTTGGCCTCTCTTCACAAAACTAAGAGGTTTGGCAAAGGACATAAGACTGATGTTGATAAATTAAAAAAATTAACCAAAATATTTGAAAATAAAATGTTTTCAAAAAAAAATTAAATGTTCGAAATCGGACTCTTTTCCCATCATGTAACCGTTTGATATTTACGATATTAATGAGTCCTATTAATTCGTGGGTTATACAAGCGAGGGTATTGCTGATTTCTCGGCCAACAAAAAAATGGCAAGAATTAGCCTATTTTTAGTTGCAATGTTTTCATTATCAATAATCCCAATTAGTACCGTTTCTGCAAACGCAAATATTGATTTAGGGTTTGAAGAAACTGAAAATCTTCAAAATGGAGTTAGTTACCCAATTGAAGATTTAATCACAATAGAAATATATGTTAAAAATCTAGATAATGATGAAGCATTTAATGCAATTAAGTGGATTGAATGGGATTTTTGCTCCGGAGACATGTCTGCAACAGGGTGCGACGAAAATAATATTATTGAAAACGGAACAAAATTTACTGCAAACATAGCACCTAATTCAAGAAAATTAATCTCCTTTAGTACATTTCAACCGGTCAATAGTGGAGATTATACTTTAGAAGTTCGATTCGAAGATAATGATGTAAATCCTACAAATGATGAAATGTATGTAGTAATTACAATAGTTGATGCATTTACAGATTTTGTTGTAGATACAAGTTATGACATTCTACCTGAAGTAGCTAATTTAAACGTTTACAACGGAGATACAATTTATAATTCAAATAAAGATTATCCTCTTTTCTTAAATGGATCTGTTGAGAATTGGCAACAAAATAGTCCTGCTCAAATAGGCTGGCAACTACTGGATGGAGATGTTGTTTTTGCTGAAGCGATGACAAATACAATAAATTTCCCAACTCAAACTGAAGAATTAACCTCATTTAGTATAGAATTACCGTTTCTAAATTCTCCAAGAGAAGGTGTCTTTTGGCTAAAATATGGTTTATTTACTCCGGGAGAGGATATGAATCATCTAAATAATCAACACTCAAGACGAATAATTTTTGATGACACATTAGACATTACAATCAATACACCTGAATCAGTCATTAACCCTGAAGATGGAGTCTGGTACGCTGGTTTAAATTCAATGAAAGTTGTTGTGAAAAACAATGGAAACGTTTCTTCATATAATTATGATCTTGAACTTGAACAAATATATGATGGAAGTTATACTGACATTATACAAATTTGTGGAGATATAGATTTACATCCTGGTGAATCAGAAATATGTTATTTTGATCTTTTGAATCCCGGATTAACAAACCTAACACTAACTATTGACGAAGCATACCAATCATATTATGATGAAAATACTGAAGATAACAGGATTCTCATACCCACTGAAATAATTGCAGGTGAATTAAACGCATCTGTAATTTTAGAAAGAGAGGATGGGATTTTTACATTTGACGATACAATCCATTTAGTTGCTTCAGTCAGTTCTAATGCACCAACACCTTTGACATTTGATTGGGCACGTAATGGATGGTCAATGGCAAGTGGAGATGATGTGAATTTAACTGCAAGACATATGGGTACAGGAACCCATCAAATGACACTAACTGTAACTGATTCATTAGACCGTGTAATCTTTGTAGATTTTGAATTAGTTATTGTTAACACTACTTTCTTCTCATATGGTGGAGATATGATTTATGGTGTTGCGCCTACAAGGTCCACTGCATATGTTGATATTGATTTTGAACTAGTGCCTGAACTCTTCAAGTATTCAATTGACGAAAGCCTTACTCCATTGTATACTTTAGATGTAGACGCAATTAACAGTTTAAATCCAGGTCAAGACCCTGGTTTGGAAAGATTAGAAATGACTCTAGATTTAGATAAATTATTACCTAAAGAAGTAGTAGATAATAGTTCAATAAAGTTATATTGGATTGAAAATATTACTGACGATACTCCCGTAGAATTAAATGCAGATTACATAACTCTAGTTCAAGATGATGGTTTGTACAATATCAAAACACCAACAGATGGGATGTTCTTAATTGCTGCAAATTTCGCATCAATTAATCTCTCAATAGAGAATTTAGAGGCAGTACCATACAAAGCAGGTGGAATGACACTACAATGGAATGTAATTGGAGACATAAATAATCCATTTGTTTTAGATTGGCAAATATATAGAAATATTGGGACTGAAGGTCTTTTAATCCCATTTAATTCATTAAATGATACATCAGCTGAAGATTGGGAACAACTGACAAATGGTAAATTGTCAGATTCAATTAAAATCAACACACCCCTCATACTTACTTCTAGTGAAACAGAAATTGCAGTCCAATGCGTAGATCAATTAGATTCTAATGATCAAAACTATAGTTTAGAAGTTGAAAATTGTTACAAGCAAGATTTTGACCAAAGATGGCATGATCCAAAACCCTTAGATGCCGACATTTGTGCATCTTATGTAATCGTGGCGACAAATAGACAAGGAGAAACATTATGGCAGAATGGTGGAGTTTCAGGCATTAAAGAAAATGGCCTAGGGGAAGGTGTTTGTGGAGATAATAAGGCACCATTAATCATATTAAGTAATCTAAATCAAGAAGTTATTTATGACAATTCTTCTTCCTGCTTGGAAGAAAATTTGGATTATTCACGTTGTTATTCTGTTAAATTAAAATGGAACTGGCCAATGACAATCTCAGAGTCTGTTGATTTCAAACTCTATAGGACTGAACAATATGTAACTGATTTACAATTTGCAATACCCCTAGAAACATATGAAAGTATTACTCCTGGAGCATCTATTGAATACATTGACACAGGAACAAATGTTTTGACAACATATACAGATGGAGAATTTGAAAATATCGAAATAGACATAGGAATAAGGCCAGATAGGGTTTATTATTACTATTTAGCACCAACTGACGCTCTTGGAAATGAACGAACATCTCCTATTCAAGGCAATTGGGTTGAAGTTCAAGTGGACGAAGTCAGTGTTTCAGAATACCATCCTGAATGGATACCGCCACCACCTGCCCCACCAGAAACAATTACTGGAACTGATTTTGAAGCAGAGTTGTTAGATTATTTAGAAAAATCAACCTTCCAAGTTGCTGGATTAATTACAATCATAATCATTTGTTTAAATTGTGTATTAATACCATATTCTATACAGCAAAGGAAGAAAGCTAGTCGTAGAATTGATCACTTGATTAAATCTGGTGCATGGGATATGTATGACGAAGATGAAGATGATTATTGATAATCAAAAATAATAAATTTTTAACTATCAGATTCTTCTTCGTTTTCATCTAATTGACATTCTCGCCTATCTTCTATCCAAGTCCCGCCCCGTTCTTCACAATCTTCTTGTGGAGTGTTTTCAGATGTTTCTTCCTCTTCACGATCTTCTTCATCATTAAAGTCACAATAGTATTCTCCATCACGATCAGGTGCTTCTGTCCAAGTCCCTCCTCGTCTTTCGCAATCTTCTTGGGTTATGTTTGAATCTTCACGATCTCTAAATTCACAATATGAAACACCATCACGATCAGGTGCTTCTGTCCAAGTTCCACCTCTTTCTTCACACATTTCCTGCGTAATTTCAAACTCTTCCCCATTACTAAAACTACACCAAGAAGGTCTAGTATTAATTATAATGTCATCTTGGCTCCTTACCAATTCAGCTATGCTTAACTCACCATCTGAATCAAAATCAAGTTCATTAAATGATGTTAAAATTTCAGTATAATTTTGAGACTCATTAGTTAAATTTTCATCTTCTACAGAATTCCAAATCTGAACAAATTCATCCCAGTCAAGACCACTAGAATTATCATTGTCGTAATCTTCTATTGAATTATTATCTATTACCCCTCCCATTTTTCTAATAGTGCTCATAGCATAACTAGTATTTCCACTACGGTCTTCAATTACTTCAACCCAAATACCACCTTCTCTTTCACATTCTTCTTGAGTCATATTTTCACTCAAAATAGGAGATGGATTTAATGGTGTAATAGGACGCATTGTAGAAATTTCTGTAGAAGATTCATTAGCAACTATTCTATCCTCCATTTTCCTTAAATCATCAGTTTTTTCAACTTTTTGTTCTTCACGAATATCTTCAACACATCCTGCTAAAGATGAAAAAATCAATACTGAAAAAATTAAAATCGTTCTAAGTTGCATGAATGAACCAAAAAGGTTTATGATTTAACAGAATCGGTATTTTCATTTCTAAAGTAAAACAAACTCTTTGAAAACAAAAAAGTTACAATTCCAATTGAAAACAATATTAGATAATTAAAATTATTATTTATTTCATTGATTTTTACACTTTGTGAACTTTGTGAATTGTAACTATATCCTTGAGTTGATTGTGGTCCTCCGCCACAACCTTCTGGGGGAGGTCCTATCCCTGGACCCCATGTTTCTCCATGGCCTGAACAATCCGGATCATCTCCTCCGCCCCCTTGGCCTCCTCCTGATGTTTGTTCATTCACATTAGCGATTCCGTGATAACAAAGTAAAAAGTAAGGGAAGCCAATCATTGCGACCTGATTTCCATCAGTATCAGTTACTAAAGTAGGATCTCCAGAAAGTGGTGTACTTACATAGTGATAAATCCCTTCGGGATATTCTGGTGTAGGTCCGAATCGGCCATTGCATTCATCTAAATCACCAAGCCCCTCATTATAATTCCAATCATCAATCCCATTATATCCTTGATCTCCACCTTCTTGAGTTCTTTCAACAGCATAAGATGATGTTATTGCCTTGATTGTTTGACCGTCTTCTCCATACCCATACATTCCATAAATTGGATATCCATCAAATGCCCATCCTATAATTGGACTATGCTGTGTGTCATCAAGCTCTGAAATTCCATAATTACTCATATCATCTCCTACTGGAGGTTCCCAAAATTGACATTGGGCATCATAGTGATAATGAAAATTACTTCCAGCAGAATGACTTGTACAATATCCTAAGAATATTGGTTGTCTATCTTCATCAAAATAATCGAAGTGTAATGCGACTGCATCTCCACCAGGACCTTCTTCTGGCCCATAAATAGGAACTCCATTTACTGCGACAGCTACGGCACCCCGATCAGGTGCACATTCCCATCTTCCTTCAGAAGCTGGGCAATTAGTTGATGTGTGCCCCCCTGTTGTATCATTCACGGGATTAAGTGTAATGTGCCACTCAAGGTCAACTTCATCAGCACAACAACCCATTGTAGAAATAAAATCATGATTAGGAATACCATTAGAATTTACAACCATTTCACCATCTGTTGTAGTTACTTGATTTTTACACTGGAACCATGGGCCTGCATTATCATCACTACCTCCAGCACTACTTGCACCGTTATTATTAGCACTATATCCTTCTTCCGAATTATAATCTTTGACCCAAGGACCTGTTCCATTTTGACATAACCAAGAATCTTGGGGAGTCCATGTTATTGGTGCTTCATCAGGGCAGCCGTCATCATCCTGATATCCATTCTGTGTCTCTGAATCATATTTACATTGATCAATTTCATCATTTATTCCATCTCCATCAGAATCAATAATATCATCACAACCATCAACAATATTGTCATTATCAAGATCTATATTGTCATCATGTCCATCACATTGATCTTCAGAGTCATTTACTCCATCTCCATCTGAATCTATTTGGTCTTCACTACATCCATCGGGATTAACAAAACCATTTGAATTAGGGCATTTGTCCTCCGAATCTATAATTCCGTCTAAATCTGAATCCTCATCAGAGATATTTTCCTCATTTACAGGTATTTGATATGGAATACTTACTGTTGTTAATGTCCAAATTCCACAAATCGCAATAATATTTCCTGTTTTATTGATTTGAGAAGAAACGTGTATATTGAATGTATAATTTTCGGAATCTACAACTCCATTAATTACCCCGCCAATTGAAGGAAAATAGGAAATGGAGCAAGATTCTACAGAAACATGGTTAATACTTCCAAAAATTATCCCTCCTAAAATACTATTTTCATCTTCTTCTTCTTGATAAGCAACTAACAATCTTGCTTCTTCCTCTAAAGGATATTCTATAGTGTAGATAATCTCTTTCTCATCACCTATTTTCCCATCAGAATCTGTAATTTTAGCAGTAACAATATATTGTCCCGGGTCTGATAAATTTAAATCCAGATTCCACACATCACTACTTGGTTTAATTGTAAATGTAAATACATTAGTATCATTATAAATTTCATAAACTGTAATCTCTATGGTATTTTGATCTATAAATTCATCCCACAATGTACCTGTAAGTAATGATTGAGAACCATATGATATCTGTTGGTCCCACATCATTACAACGGGTGCAAGGTTAGTAGGTTCTGGCTTATTATCGTTGGATTCTTCTAAAGATCCCTCAAGGTCATCCCCAAAACATCCTGAAAAATATGGCGTGAAAATCAACAAAGTGATTAGAATGACAAATCGTTTCATAAAATTAA
>NZKH01000006.1 GCA_002692465.1 Methanobacteriota archaeon
ATGTAAAATTTATTTAAAAAATTACTGTTTTGAGCGTCATGCTCAAACACAACCTCTTGTTGGAGGGGTCGATAGCAATGCCATTCTCGCCACTAGACTACAGATATGGATGTGATGAATTTAAATCAATTTGGACTGAAGAAGGTCGCCATAAAAGACAATTAGATGTTGAAAGAGCACTCATTTGGGCACATATGAAGCTTGGTAAAGTTTCAGAAGAAGATTATTTGGAAATTGAAAAAATAGCAAAACCGTCTGTGGTGACTTCACAAAGAGTTAAAGAAATAGAAAGTGAAACTAAACACGACATTATGGCGTTAACAAAAGCAATGGCTGAAAAAGCAGGCGAGGCTGGTTGGTGTATCCACTTAGGTGCGACAAGTAATGATATTGTGGATACAGCAGTCGCACTTCAGATTAAGGATAGTATTGAAATGCTTAGACAGAAGCTATGTGATTTAATCAAAGTAAGTGCTGATTTAGCGCATAAGAATAGAGATACTGTAATGCTTGGAAGAACGCATGGTCAAGCAGCAGTCCCCATTACATTTGGATTAAAAGTAGCTGTATGGACAGACGAATTAGTCAGGCAATTGAATAGAATTGATGAAGCTAAAGAACGCATTTGTGTTGGTAAATTTCTAGGTGCTGTCGGAACTGGTGCTGCACAAGGTGAAAATGCAAGAGAATTACAAAAATTAATTTTGACTCATCTAGGATTAGGTGTGCCCTTAGTCACCACACAAGTTGTCGGAAGAGATCGATATACAGAATTCATGTCTTGGATGTGTAATGTTTCAACATCCTGCGAAAAAATATTACAAGAAATAAGAAATTTACAAAGGACAGAAATTGCAGAAGTTGGTGAGGGTTTTGATGTCAAAAAACAAGTAGGGTCATCAACTATGGCACATAAAAGAAACCCAATCATGAGTGAAAATGCTTGTGGTTTAGCCCGAATAATCAGGTCATTCATGATGCCTACCTGGGAAAATGCATTGTTATGGCACGAACGGGACCTAGCAAATTCTTCTAGTGAAAGATTTACTCTTTCCCATTCTTCTGCACTTTTAGAAGATGTGATTTCAAAAACAACAAAAGTTTTGACGAATTTATGGGTTGATAAAGAGAGGATGTTGAAGAATATTAGAGATCAAAAAGGATTGGTGATGGCTGAAAAAATAATGCTTGTGTTAGTTGAAAAGGGAGTTTCTAGAGAAGAGGCTCATGAGGTACTTAGAGCCGCATCAATGGAATCGATTTCAAAAAATGAAGAGTTAATTGATATTTGTGCTAAAGACCCCTTAGTCGCAACAAAATTAACTATTGCCGAATTAGAAGAGGCGTTTGAACCACATAATCATCTCGGAGTCAGTGGCGAATTAGTTGATGAATGTGTGTCAAAAGCCAAAAAGGCAATAATTTAAGCTAATAATGACCACATTAAACCTAAAGCCATACCAGTAAAAGTTGCCATAAACAAGAGTAGTACAACCATGGCATGAGGTCCATATTGGTTTTCATCATCCAAAGCAACCTTCCAAACTTTCCATCCTTGGGCAAAAACGCCTTTGAGCAATCCATCATTTACTTCCTCAAACTTAGGTAGTGGTTTTCGCGGTATCCGTTCACCTTTTCTCAGAGGTAGTGTCGCATCTCCCATGCTATTCCCATCAATAATTGGTGTATAGAATTATGCTTCAAAACCACTTTACACTACAGGCCTCACCAGGGTGATGTTTAGATGGCAAATATACACATATCTGCACCACCCGGAATTGGTAAAACTAGTCTATGTCTAACCTATTCAAGAGAAATTTTAATTGAGGGTGGGCGTGTGTTTTGGATCTCTAATGACGAATTAAATCACGAAAGATTTTCACAAATTATGCAAGACATTCCAATTTCAAATGCATCTAAATTCCACCTTCTTTCATTTGGTAATGAAAACACAAAAAATGATTTTGATGTTACAATTGAGCAATTAGTTAGGATGGTGTCTTCCCTAGAGTCTACAAAATTAGTTGTAATTGATGGATGGGATTCTGGCATGAATTCTATAGAGAAAAAATACCGGATTGAAGGCATTTCTAAATTAACCAAGGCTGGCAAAAGCCCATTTGATATTTACACAACATCATTGGCTTATGAAAATGCAGGTGACAGCGTAGAATCATACAAGATTCGAGCTGAGAAAGAGTTTGAAAAACTAGGTTTTGAAAACTGGTTAATTGTCCCGCACGATAAAAATGAGGGTGTGAAAAAAATCATAAAACCAAAAAATCAAATTAATTATATTCTAAAGTCAGAGGGTGTCGAATTCCTCGGAGATATTTAATAATTAATTCCTTGCGATTCTGCTTCATCTTCCAATAATTTTTCCATTTGTTCCAAATCATCCAAACTAGGTTCGTCATATTGACCATCATCTTTGTTTGAACCTGAGATCATATCATCTCCTGCGATTGCAGGTTTATTTTCATCGATCAACTTTTCCCTGTTTGATTTCACTCTTTTCAGCATCCAAAAAACCATTGCAGCAAAAATCAGGGTAAATATGACATACACATAAATAGGCACTCCCATGTATCTCCCTTAACTCCTTAGATGAAAATGTTATCTATTAACTTCTGTTTAATGGCTTAGACAAATGTCTCCTATTGGAGGGTTTTGGCTCTTTCCAACCACTTAATTTAATTTTCTTACCCACCCACAACCTTGCAAATATCTTACCACATTTACACCTCAATGGTTGATTCTTTCCAGAGGATTCATACCTACCCCCACAATCACATTTGGGACGTTTTTTACTCCTAACGACCCCTTCAATTAATTTTAAACGCTCTAAATGTATCTCTCCCGAAGGGCATTTTAATCCCTGCCAACCAATTTTATCTCCTTCAATCAAGTATGTTGCAAGTTTTTTAACCTCTCCTGATTCTTCAAAGGCAATTAAAGTTTCAATATTCATTTTTGGATTTATTGAGTCTACCTCTAACAAAACGTGCCCTCCTTTCAAAACCTTTGGATTTGATTTTAAGTATCCCTCAAATGTTTCTTTAATATGGTCTCCCGTAGCTTGATTGGTCCTCCAAATTTGAAATGATGAACTCAACTCGTTTTTATCGAAAGACTGTAGATAATCGTGTGCAAGTTTAGCATCATTTTCATTTTCGGACCTAATCCCGTAAAGGACTGGGCAAGGAGTGTTGGGGGAGATAAGGGGTTTTTTAGATGTAGGATCCCTGTTCAAAATTGTGTTAGGGAACTTTTCAGACATAGATTCAACAGACTTAATACATATTTTTCTTTCAACATTCATATTTTCTTTTAATCTATATGCTGTCAACTCCCAAGTGAAGTCATTAGAACCAGTCCATGATATTGCTGCTAAACTACCAATCAATCCAGACATCTTTCCATCTGTACCCCATATTCTTGTAGATTCATCACTCATGGCAATATTTTTTGCCTCCTCAAATAAAACTTTACCTCTGACTGCACTCCAATAAAAATCAGGATTTTGATTTTTAATATATATCATGCAAGGTTCTGGAGGATATTGGTGCCTTTCAGAATGGTGGCTTTGTGTCACTTGCAATTTACTAATTCTCTGTTTAAGTGATTCATACCAATTCGCTAGGAATGTTATCAAGTGTTCTTCTTGACCCTCTTTAGGCTCAATTTTTAGCGCTAGTGCAGCATTCCCTCTAGTCCTTTTTGAGGCAAAGGGCCACAAACGTACTAATCTAGGGTCTTGAGGCACGCCCCACGGACTACCAGCCTTACTCAATTTAGATAATTCCTCAATTAATGTATGAAATTCGTAAGTAGTACATCCGCCAGATAAGGTGTCTGTATCATCTAAACCTATCCAGGGCATGATTACTGCAGAACGTCCCCTTTATCGGTCTTGTCTAAAATTCGACCAATTACCTGCGGCAGACCAATATTTGGATTTACTAAAAAGGTTCGAATTCCGTGCGAATTTCCTGCTTGAATGTCAACTAATCGATCACCTACAATAGCGCTTAACTCTCCTTCTTCAAACAAATATTCCGATTTTAAATCTTCATAACGGGGAAGTTCTTCTCCCTTTTCTGAATAATTGATTATTAAATTTCCAGCCATAAGCATACCAGGGTTTGGTTTTCTAGAAATTGAATGTTCAAAGGGTGCATAAGGCGAATATAAAATTAAATCAATAATAGCGTCTTTATTGATATTTTTTAATTCAATAATCATTTTCTCATGTATTTTTTCCAATACATCGTGCCCCCAATAGCCTCGATTAATAGGTGATTGATTAGTCACTAAACACAACCTGAATCCTGATTTTTTCAATTCGGCTATGGAATTTGCAACATCAGGTAAAATTACTAATTCTTCTGGAGAATTGATATAATTTTCACTCCCGATATTCAAAACTCCATCCCTGTCTAAATAAATAATTGAGCCATTCCATGGCGAGTTATTTGGTAATGGCAATAGATCTAAATTCTGGAATAATCTTGATTTATGCCTATAAGGTAATAATTGATTCATTGCACACAACTCAACAACTTAATGAAGATTCCTTTTTGATTTAATTGACTCCTTAATTATATGATTCACAATTAACTGTAAATCTTCAATCCTTTCCATAGACTCTGTATCAAAAATCAATGCATGGTCAACAATTTTAGCAAGCTTACCTCCATTGCCTCCTTTGTAATTGCCTGTAAATGCAAAAGTTTTGCAATTTTTTTCTTTAGCAACACCTACTCCTCGTAAAACATTTTCCGAATTTCCAGAACCACTATATGCCAATACAATATCACCATTTTTCAGATACACATTTAATTGATTTGCAAAAACATCATCGTAACTTGTATCGTTAGCCCATGCAGTCAACCCTGATGCGTTGTCAGTATGGCAAATAGTTGCAACGCCTAACTCTTTAGACCAATCTCCAGCACTGTGACTTGGCGTTCCTGCAGATCCCCCATTGCCAATGAAATGTATTGTATTTCTAGAATCTATGGCCCTTTCAATATCTTCAATCACTGTCAAAATTGATTTTTTATTTAATTTAGAAAGTGCAGCATTCAAATCAGACAAATAGCCATTCATAAATCCGTCTAAATCAAAATCCAAATTATCCCCTTAGTGTTTCCTGTGCTGGTAGCATATTTACATATTACCACCATATGGATTCTAGAAATGGAGTTTAATGAGACCACACTTCGCCCAATAATCGGGCTTTTTGGAATGGTTTTTTTAGGAATTTCATTTTATTCAAAACACAAGATTTCTATGTTTTCAGCACCACTAGGGTGGATTCTAGTAGGTGCATATTTTGGACTATCTTGTCCATACTACATCAAAATAAAGGACCCCGTCCTAATATTAATGACTGGTTTTGCACCTCTAGCTGGTCTATATTTGGCTTATTATGAATTTAATAAAACATCATTCAAAAAGAAAAAGAAGCATGGTGGAGAGTCCGTCCCTGAGCATTTAATTTGGCTAAGAGGGATGATTTTTTTGGCAGGTACGCCTTACTTGCTTGTGGCCCAAATACCTTATTTAAACAAATTAGCAATACTTTTTGTTGCATGGCAGGTTGTATTTTTCATGAGATGGACCGGTTCAGGAGACATTACATTAGGTGAATTTGTTGTGAACACTAGTGAGATCCCAGGAAATGAGGTTCTTTGGGATGAATGGACAGGAAATAAATGGTGGTTGTTTGAACAACTTCCTGAAAATGGAATGTTTGTGCAATTAATTAGCACCGATGGAAGTAGNATAGGTATAAATTTTGTATTAGCATGTACTGCATTACAATCAATAATTATTTTTGTAGGNGCNATACTTGCNGTGAGGTCNAAAATAAATATTAAAATTAGAACTTTATTGATAGTAGTTCCTTTGATTCACATATTGAATTTATTTAGAAATGCAGGTTTAATATGGCTTCATACAAATTATCCCGAATGGGAATGGTTTGGCATAAGTATTTTTGATTTTGGTCATTCGTATGCATCTAAATTCCTATCGTTGTTTGCTATGTTTCTTATGGCGATTATAATTTTTGAAATAATGCCCAAGTTACATTCAAATGTATTAAAAACGATTGATCCATTATTAAATATTTTAAACTCTAAAAATTAAGTTATTTCTTGATAATTCTTCCAGCAATCCTAACTTGGCTTGTAAGAGGCATTTGATGTTCCCATGCAAATTCTTTAACAATTCTCCATGCGATATTCTCGTCCTTTCCTGCCTCCCAATCAGTTACATCTATTGTTGCATTTCTAGTATTTGCTTTAAATGCCGCAACAGGCTCACCATTGTGGAATACCAAGTATGCTGTTCCAAATCCAAAACGCTGTCTACAGATGTCTGAGAAATAGGGGTTTAGAGGGTCAGATGGAGGCAACACAAAATCACGCATTGGAGAGATTGTTTTTGATTTTTCTAACTCATCCTTCCTACCCCAACAAACTTCATTCAAGTCATCTATAAGGAACCCTTTGATCAAAAGATTCTCCGATTCTAAATCAAACAATACACTTTTTAATTCTTCAGGCTTAAATGAAGGACCTGCCAATTTAGAAAATTGCTTTAATGTGATTGTAGGGAATTGATCTAATAGGTCTTTTAAAAACTTCTTTTTCAAGTCCCACAATTCAATACCTGCCACCTTATTTACTGTTTTGAAACCTTCCCTGTAATCTTGAATAATATATCCATTCCTAATCAAAGGTCGGATAAGTTTTCTAAATTCAGAACGCTTCATATCATTACGATCCATGAATAGCTTTGGATCTGAGTTTTTATCAAAAAATTCGAGAGCTTCTAAAAGAGAGTCGTAATTATCTTCATCTACTCCTTGTAAATCATACAAATCAGTATCTCTTATTGATAGTAATTTTTGGAAATAATTCAGGGGAGCATAAGTGTTATGATTCCTTAAATTAATTCCTGTGTGTAATCTTTCTGAAGCAGCCATAGATTTTAGGTCGACACGATACATTTCACACCTGCCCCTTAATGCGAAATCGTCTCTAATCTCAGAAATAGAAGTTAATGCAGAAGTTTCATTCGGCATTCTTGAATCTTGGTGTAAATTATGGTTATAAAACAACACTCTTTCTGCTTTTTCTCTAGACATTGGCGAAATAACTCCGCCTCTAATCATCCTATTTCCTGATATTTTAAATCCAATTCTTTCAAATTGTTCTTTAACTATTTCATCAGAATCAATAATAGGTTCACCATTAAAATTGCTGATTAATGCAATATCAACTAATTGGTCCTTGTAATTATCTAAATATGTTTCAAATGAATCCATAAATTCTTCTAAATAAGAATAAGGAATTTGCATGTCTTTTATTTCTAAATAATCATTTATTTTAAACATCAAAATTTTACCAATCGCGTCTGTACCCTTAAAAACTGGTAAATACCAACCCGATTTCAATATATTTCTTATTTCCCAAATAAATCTAGAACAAAATGGGTCTGATTGTGTTAGAATTCTAATTTTTCTATCTTCTCTAGAATGGGTGTTTAATTTTTTATTATCGGAAGGTAAACAATAAAATTCTGTTGGCTCAGGCTGTAATGCAAGTACTTTGGTTATTTGACCGGCTGTTTCGAGTTCCCTTAATGTATCAACAAGCTCTTCCACACTTCTTGTTATGTAGAGCCTTAGTGTATTTGGTTTAATAGGACCAATTCTTCGAATTAATTCTAATAGTGATTCTTTAAACGATAAAGGGTTAATATTTTTAGTAGTTCTATAAAGTGTGACTCTTCTTTTCCTGCCTTGTATTTCTTCAAATTGATTAACTAGTAACAAATTACGTTCTAAATTATGAAGTGCATTACGTAATTGTCGATGAAATGCTTTATCTTCAGATTGTTTAGGATATTCTGCAAACAACTCTATACGAGTCATCAATTCATCACCTTCAAATTTATCATAAATCTCTTGTTCAAGTTCATTCATGAATGGTTCTGGCCTTAACCCAAGTAACATTGGTAAATTCTCCAGGGTCGTAAATCCTACTCTGTTGTGTAATAATCTTCCTCTAATTACGTCTGAATCTATGTGTAAATCCTTCCAATCGGCAAATCTAAAATCATCTACTCTTTCTAGCATTTCTTGTGGTTTTTGGAACATGATATGCGAGGTAAATGCCTTGAATGGATCATCATATAATTTGAATGATTTCTCTAGAATCAAATTTTGTAAGGCACGATAGGATACTATGTCTCCTTCTCCACCAGTTATTTTATGCTCATCTACTCTAAGTATAAATTCCGCATCATTTGTTTGTAAATAAAAACCAACAGATATTACATTCCTAACTTCTAATTCATGAAGTATTGCCTCTATTTGATTATTTGGGAAAGGTAAACGCTCAGATAATTCATCTAATGTTTTTGGCCCTTCACTACCTAATAATTCACATATTTTGAATCTCATTGCCTCATAAGGATCTGTGATTCTTTTTTTGGCCCATTTCTTTACTTCAAAACCATCAAATTCTATAGCCCACTCGTAAGTAAGTCCTTGTACACTTGCATCTCTTAAATTTTCAACTTCTGAAGATTGTAACATAATTTTTCCTAAAGTTCCATGAACTTCAGCCATCCACTT
>NZKH01000007.1 GCA_002692465.1 Methanobacteriota archaeon
GAATGAATTAAAACCTCATCTCCAGTATCTGCATCTAAAACTATAATCTCTACATTTTCAATGTGGCCTTCCAACGTCCCCAAGGGCGCCGTAACTGTCATTGTAATATTCTCAATATGTACTCCTGAAAGTGTTGGCCAATCTGCCATCTCGGGGCTTACTGAAAATGTGGAAGAACTAAGAGTTACTAACCAACCATCTGATGCACTAACTTGTAATGAATAATTAGCGACTCCATTCCCATTGTTAAGGACTGAAAGATTAAATGTGGATGCAGTCCCAGGAATTAAATTTTGAGAATCTAATTCATTAATTTCTGCAGAATGAAATTTAGGGACGATATAACTCACTGTTCGCGTTACAGGTGATGTATCTACAACTAAACCTGTGGTATCTGAAATTTGGGCAGTAACGGGGACTTCTAGTTTTCCTGCTAGAGGCCCTAATCCATCTGCAGATGGTTGCAATACTGCTAATGCAGAAAATACAGGGTTTCCATAATTCGGGTTTGTAGCGGGAGTTCCTGCAGTATCAATTAATGGTGCAGAATGTGAGTCAGGAGTAATTGTGGCATTCCACCTTGTACTTTCTTGTGCTCCTGCTATTGAATCATCAGCGGGTGTAAATACCAAATTACCAACACTTAAAGTTGCACCAGAGGTGTCTGCTGGGTCGTCAATTAGATTATGCCTCATCTCAATTCCAAAATCTATTGCTTGGATTGTTTCACCATACCTAGCTTCACCTTCTGAAAGTACATGTTCTAATGTATCTATTGCTGGATCAACAGCAATAACTGGTTGAACTTCTACATCCGCTTGACCTGCAACAGGAACTCCTCCTCCTGTTGCGGTTGCTTGAACCCAAACAACTAACTGGGTTCCTTGCATTAATTGATGTGCTGGATTAAGAGGGTTTGATAAAGCGGGTGGAGATACTTGTAAAATAACACTTTCATTGCCTCCAGGGCTTAATACAGAAGTTCTTACTGAAAGTAACGAAATATCCCAATCTTCAGCCACACCCCCTAAACCCGAAGTTAAATCGAATGATGTTGCCGCATTACCTACATTTTCGATATTAAATATGATTGGTGTCATATTTCCTGGTTGTACTGGTACAACCGGTAAAACTGTAGAAGCGCTAACTGAGGCTAATAATAAATCCCCAGCCATCACCAAATTATTTGTTGAAAGCGTAAATCCATCGCCACTTGTAATATTGACAAAAATTCTAGAAGAGTTGGCCCTGTCTTCATTAATAGGCACTGTAATTATAACTGCAGTTGCAGCACTAGCACCTGGCTCAAGACCTGAAATGATTGGAGGTAATGCTGCGGCAGATGCCCAACCCTTTGTATCTTCAACAGAAACTGCATAAGAATCGATTAAATCCCCGACATTGGTGACCAAATAGGTCAACATAGTGCTTGAACCTGGGACTACGGCTTGATCTGGAGCGGGAATTATCTCCGCCCTATATTGGCTGAAATTTACAATCCTAGATCCTAAATCCTCAACGACAAGACCTATACCGGAAAATGTTAATGTAGAATTCATCCACCAACTTCCTGTCATTGAACTACTGTCGAATGACAAGGTTAAATTTTGAGCATTTGAGGGATATTTCAAACTACCAGGGTAAATAGGTACATTACCAGTTGAATAAGTTGTAGTTGTTCCGTCTGCAAGGGAATACATGCTAATCTCAAATAATGCATTAACAGCAACTGTTCCTGCATTCCTAACTGTGGCATTATAGGTTGTTTGCCCCAAAGGCAATCTTGGAGGAGGGAATGAAGCTTGTGGCAAATTATTATCTAAGTGCTCTCCCTGTTCTAAATTATCCACATCAAAATCTAATATTTGTACATTATTTAGTAAGTCCACTTCATTATTCGCTGCAGTTAAAACCACTTGATATTTTTGGCATGGTCCCGTATTTGAAATTGCATGTGAAAAAACAATTGTTTGAAATTCGTAAGGGTCTAGTTCTACAGCGGTTCCTCCTGTATTAACTTCTGTGTAATCTACACCACAATTTAATGAATATTTAAGATATAATATCGAGTTTCCGGTAGTCAAACCTTGATTTGTGATGTTTATGCTTATTTGATGTGTATCTGTAGCTAGGTAATTAACTCCTGAATCCCTAACACTTCCTCCAAGAATTGTAGTTACTTCGACAACCATCATGTCTGGAGCTGTGCTTCTACCTTCCGCTCCTAAAGATTCTGCCGAATTCAAATCACCAACTGGCATAAACAAAGGTTGCAAAAGCATAAACAAAGTAAATAGCAGTGCTATTGATTTTTTATCCACCTGTTGCACCCCCTACAGGTTCTTCAAATCTTGACACTATGATTTTCATTCCTCTTTTTTCTAAAATTTCAACGAGTTGGATTAACATCTTATTATGTTCTACATCCGTAATGCCCAATCTTCTACGTTCTTCCCAAAGCAACAATTGTTCGGTTTTAGACAAATAACCGTCCTTCAAATATAATTCCAAAGTGCTTCTGTAGGAGTCACGATTACTAATCGCATAAACAATCGTGTTTCCAGGCAAACGATCAGCATAAGATTGGATTGAATTACCTAAAGACAATGCCTCATCGAAAGAAAGTTTTCTTCTATCGACTTCATTTTGAATACTACTTGCAATTTCTTGCAACTCATAATGACTACGCGCATTTCTAATCTTTTTCATATAACGCCTTGCGAGTCGGGTAAGCCTAGCGTTCGCCACGGCTCTCGTATACTATGGGGATAATTAATCAATCGGATGAATTGTAATAATTTATGCATAATGAATAAACAATAATTCGTTCGGCATCAAGAGAACCAAAATCATCAAAAACCATACCTATTAACGAATCATATGGCAGACAATAGCGAACTCCAAACTGGAGATGTAGCTCCCGAATTTACAGCATTTGACTCTGAAGGGAATTCAATTTCTTTGAAAGAATTAACAGCAGAAGGGAAATATGTGATTTTATATTTCTACCCTAAAGACAGCACCCCTGGATGTACAATCCAAGCATGTGACTTCAGAGACAGCATGGAAACACTAAAATCAAACAATGTAGTCGTACTTGGAGTCAGTAAAGATTCAGAAAAAAGTCATCAAAATTTTATTAAAAAACAATCATTAAACTTTCCTTTATTATTGGATGAAGACCTAAATATCCACAACAAATATGGAGTTTGGAAAGAAAAAAGTATGTATGGAAAAACGTACATGGGCACTGCAAGATCAACTTTTGTTATTGGCCCTGATGGGATGTTAAAATTCGTAAATTACAAGGTCAAGGCAAAAGGCCATGTAGAAACGCTTCTTGATGAATTAAAATGGAATGAGTGAAATGGATGAAAAAGAATACATCAAAAAGACAATTATACAATTTCTAAACTTATGTGTAAATTATTCAGAAGGTTCCATAAACAGAAAAACAAAAAGATTGGAAAATCTAATTGGCAAGGACCTAGATTCTGCAAATAAAGAGCTTGCAAAATGGAAAAATTACAAACAATTTACTGAATATACCATAAAAGAGATACTAAGTGGAGATTTAGATGAGTGGATTGACAACATAGATAATCCTGAATTTAATCCAACACCAAATAATGAATAATAATTTGTTAAGTCAATGAACTCTATTTAAAATTTCTAAAGACACTACACCGTTTGAAAGTTTCATTTCCAATTCATCCCCACTATTAATCCCAATACAAAGATCTTCAGACATTCCGAATGCATATGGGAGATTTAACAAAGAGCAAGCTGGCAAAGTCAAAGGACATACATCGGTATTTATTATCGCCTTAGGGCCCTTTCCCGTATAGATAAGACCCATTAACACAAAAGGAGCCACCGTTGAACCAGAACCTTTGGGATATATCAAAATTGTATCTTCAATCGATTTCCCATCTAGAGGGTGTCCTGGTTCTTCAATTACTCCAGTATCCCTATTTACGTAACCCAAATACGTAATTGGAACATCTGTAACTAATGCGGCTCCCTTTACAGACCATTCTTTTTGAGATGGAAGACCCAATCCCTCTGAAAAGAGGTCTCCATTCTGAGGTGATTTGTTTGTAGAATACACTTCTTTAACTTTTGAATCCAATACAGGCCTAACGCCTTCAGACAAATTTGGATTGAAAGCATGATGAACACAGTCGACAATACTCATTACACTAGTAGGGATCCTATTCAATCCACTTGTCAAATAATGTTCTGCTTTCAAAGAGTTTGTCAATAAATGATTATATTTTATCCGATTATATGGAGTGACTTCTGGACATGTATCCTTTAGTATCAATGCTCCTGCTTCTTCAAGTACATCTAAAGTTCCTTCCTGCTCTAACAAATTGTGGTTATGACCACTTGTAAAAATCCAAAGTCTTTGATTAGGTATTTTTTCACCGAATTCCATTCTACCCCTTACTGCTGCCGCTGTTGCTCTTACTTCTCCAACACTTGCTTGCGGGCAACCAATAACAACCAAATCAACCTGGCCTTTTGGTGCCAAATCACTATACCTTTCATCTAGATCATCAATAGTGAATACCAAATGACCCTGTGGATTCCAATCAACTCCAATGAAAGGTTGCTTAGTGACTCCTTCTACCCACAACATAGGACACCCATAATTTGCTGCTGCTGCTGTCAATGCTTTCTTCTGTTCAAATGAAACTTCTTTTGGTAATCCAGTAACATAAGGCATCATCCCCCATGGCAAATTCCATTCGGGTTGTATTTGCTTTCCAATCCAATCTCCAAGAATACTCCAATCAGAGAGTGCTTCAAGTTCGCAATTAACCTCAACTAAAATATTAGGCACTCTATTTACCTCTAAGTGTAACCCCCACATTGGAGCCCAACCAGTGAGAGCAGTAGACAATGCTGACAGTCCGCTTTCACGATTTGTAATGAGTGAGGTGTATGAATTAGAAAACGCAACTGCATTGCTTTCAGCCCAAGAGCCAATTCCCTCTACCTCAACCCCTCTATCATAGGGAGTACAGGATAAAATAGCATCAATCCCTAGTTTAGAATAAGAATGTATTATTTCAAATTGATGTTCGAGGAAGTCTTTAGTCTGAATATCCATCTCCTTCATTTTTTCCTTATCACAACCAGCACTATTCAACGTAGTTGGGATTTCGACTGATGCATTTTCATCTTCTGAAAGATCTTCTAGAAACCTGCGTAGCCCGTGACCTCCAGTAAGAGGAGACACTCCACTGACGTGTGCATGAGAGCATTTGATGAATTCTGTAGCTCCTGCAGTTGAGGCTAAATCTACCACCAATCTTGCTGCCTTTTGTTTTGTTGAACCATGCTCTCCATCCAACATTTTTTTTAATTCCAAAGGAATATTCATCAATCATCCCCCATCGTAGCCCTATCTTTGTTAATAAATACAGGAATCGGTTTCATTTTATGTGAATTTAAAGTGTTTAATTTCAAAAAAATCCCCATCACAGTTTTCTGTCTTTCATTTAGAATTTCACCAGTGGGCTTTTCATGTTCCCTCATAGCCCATTCTAATTCATCATAAGTTGCACCAATTTGTTCTTCATCGGTTCTTCCATCTTCCCAAAGTCCGTCAGTGGGGGCTGCATCTTGTATTTCTTGAATCACGTCTAATGAATTTGCTAATGAATATACTTCTGATTTATACAGATCTGCAATGGGAGATATATCAACACCGCCATCACCATACTTAGTAAAAAATCCAACTCCAAAATCTTCTACTTTATTTCCAGTTCCAACTACAATGCCATTATTTGACCCTGCAATTGCATACAAAGTGGCCATCCTGATTCTTGCTCTTGTATTTGCCAATACTAAATTAGATAAATTCTGATTTTCTAAATCGTTTATCAAATTATCATAAGTTTTTGTAAGGTCAATTAAATGACTTTCTACATTCCCCCACTTTGATTTTAGCCATTCAATATGACGATTGGAAAGGTCGAATTGGGAATTATTCTGATGAATAGGCATATTCAAAACAATTGTATTTAATCCTGTTTTTGCGCATAAAGTAGACGTGACCGCAGAATCAATCCCTCCTGAAACGCCAACAACTAAGGTGTTAATTTGGTTTTTTTCTGCATATTCCTTAAGCCAATTAGAGATTTTATTCCCCAAACTATGCCACTCTTGCACTCTTTCTCCTCCAAATTAATTCAAATCATAAATACTTTGAATTTTAATATCCTTCTAATTTATGCCACTCGCCATCTGTTGATTGGTGCCACCAAGAACCATCTTCTGATTTTTGCCACCATTGCCCATGTTCATCTTGCCACCAGCCATCGCCTTTGCCCTCAGTTGCTGCTTCATATGCAGCGCCATATGCATCTGCTTGATATCTCGCCTCGGGCTCTTTTTGTGGCGGAGGGGTTGCTACAGGCGCTGGTGTTTGAATAGCAGCATTATCTTGAACTGGAGGAACTTTAGAAGGCGCATCATAAGTTTCTTCTTCCCACTCTACCCATTCGTATTCATCATCCTTACCTTTGCGTAAAACAACTACCAATAAGATTACAACTGCAACAATTAATCCTACAAAACTCATAACCAACACGGGATTTGTGTCTTCAAAGACTGCATTCAATCCAGTTGCTTTAGGAGGCAATATTTCTATGAACGGACCTTCAATTGTTTGATCAGCCCATTCTACCCTTACATGGTGCAAACCTTCCATATTTGGAACCCACTCATATCTCAATTGAATTGGTTGGGAGCCAAGTGGTATTGTTTCATTTTTACTTGCAATAGTTTTAGTTGCACCTGAGGGCAGAACTTCATAAATTGTAAAGAATATATCTCCTTGTGCATCACCAATATTTTTTGCCACGATAGTAATTTGAATAACTTCCCCAGAATTTTGTTCTCCAGGCGGAGAATATTGAATGTCTGAGGCAGTTAAAGAGACCACTGCTTTACGATAATGAATTGGGATTTCTGCCAAGGGGTTCGAAGCACTATTTTCTTCTAAATCAAAGGGATTCCCAGCCATATCAGTTCCTGAAATCCATAATTGCAAGGTCGAGGGTTTGGTATAATGCGAATCTAAAAGCAACCCGCCAATCTGAATTGTTGTAGTTAGCGTACCAGTACCAGCACTACTAATGACGTCTAAATCCTCTACACCCTCTACAATGGTAACTGATGGATTCTCATCATAAATCACCCTCCAATGTAACATCACATTACTTGTATTTAGATACGTTTCTTTGAAGCTAGCTTCAAATTCAATACTATACATGTCTTCTTCTGCAATTTCAACATCAATTCGTGGCTTCACAATTTCAATAATCGTCGGCGCTTCACTATCTA
The DNA here is from genome assembly GCA_002692465.1 of Methanobacteriota archaeon. GTDB lineage: Archaea > Thermoplasmatota > Poseidoniia > Poseidoniales > Poseidoniaceae > MGIIa-I. Next base: position 7,360 of record NZKH01000007.1, read on the forward strand.
CAACCAGTGAAAGTGATGATTGGCTAGTTTGATCAATATTTGACAATGGCAATGAAAATAATTCCCAAGTTAAGGCATAACCTCCATTAGCTTGAGGTGCAGTGAGAGTTACACTGAAATATCCGTTTTCAACAGATGCCAAGGTTGGTTGTTCTCCAGTAATTATTATTTCAATATCCAATTGCTCACTAGGAAGTGCATTGGTCCAATAAAATTGTACTTGTCCAGAAATTGTAATCTCACTACCCGGATATACCCATGCACATTTTAATGTTGGATTCTGAGTTGTTTGAGATACGGGACAATAATCTTGATTACCTGATGTGAATTCGAGTTCTATTGTATCATAAGGTATCCAAATTTCAGCATTGAATTTCCATGCTAAATTGGGGTATAAATCAATATCTTCATTCCCTCCTCGATCAACAACCATCAGTTCTGGAGTTCTAATCTGCCCATTATCATTTAAATTCCATTCAAATGAAAATGTAACTCTAAATTCTAAATCAGAAGTATATGGCCCAACGGATCCTGTTTCCGCAAAAACGTCACAACTTCCTAAAATCAAATAATTAGATTCTGTAAAACATTGCCTTGTTTCGCCCTCCCATCTAATTTCTAATGATTCTTCCAAATCATCTTCATCAAATGTATCTTTATCAAGTGCTAATGAAATAAATTCAATATCGCTTAATCCATTTGGTTCCATAATTGGGAAAACCAAGGTATAATCAATCATAGGATGACGGAATGCATCCGTAGAATCAATATCCCATTTAGCTCCATTACCATCAAGTTCTGGAGGACCATCTTCTTTCAATTGATATGTAAATAATTGTTGATCTTGGTCTGAAGAACCACCAAGTTCTAAAACATTGCCTGCTGCATCAGCACCTACCAAATATCCTGTAACTATATCCCCTTCAGAACCCAATAAATCACTAAATACGTATGTAAAATTATCTTGTAGCACACTCAAATTTTCAGGGGCTGTCAATTGCTGTGCTTGATATTCATCTGGATCAGGATAATCATCATAATCAAAATCATCCATCCATTGCCTCCAAAGCATTAATGTCAAAGTAGGTGGTAAAATTGGTCTGTCTGCTATTTCAAAAGTCAATGTTTGAACATTACTTGGTTCTCTATGATCATATTCCTCAATGTTTGAACCCATTACCATAGGGGCTCTTGAATCTGTTTGGAAATCTCTACTTAAATTAATTGAAGTTAAATCATCCCCACCAGGTACGAGTTCTTCTAAAACAAGAGAATAAGATAATTGTTGTTCGGTAGGAGGTAAAATTATTGAAATATTCATCAAGTTACCATCTACTTCTTGAGTTTGGCCAACAACAAAATCATCTTGAAATAATTTCAAAAGTAATAAATCGCTTCTTGGAGAACTACCATCATCTAAACCTTCAAATGCTAATTTAGCACTAAAGGTAACCACAGTACTCGCTTTTAGATAAGATAAATCTGAAGGGATTATAACCCCTAAATCATTGATTACATTCCATTCTGAAATATGATAGTCATTTTCAATTCCATTTGAGTCGCCTAAACCAAATTTTTGTACGGCAGGTAAACTCTTGTAACCTTCTGGAGTTGTTACCCTTGAAGATATTGTAACAAATGGTTCATCATCCCAAGTTGGATTTAATCTAAATCTAAACGTTGCGTCAACCTCTTGGGGCGTACTACTTACTAGCACAATGTCACCTGAATTAGTAGGGTGCAATTCTACTAATTCATTCGTGGGTTCTCCATTAGTGGTAATTGTTGGAGTCCCTCCAAGAATTGGCCATTCCATAACTACCCGATTATGTAAACCAGCTATTTCAACCTGAATATTTTCCAAAACTTCTGTTGCAGAGGTATGAGTTGTTACCATTTCCAACCATGACTCAGAAGGTGTTAAAGTGGCAGAATCATTTACAAAATCAATTAATGTAGAAGTCATCCCACTCACAGAATCAATATTAATTATTTGAAAATTTAACTCTGAAGAATACGCTGTTGTTACTGGAATTGGAATATTGAGATAATTGTTTGACCCAGTTTGTAAAGTTGAAGTATAAGCATTTAATTCATTGATAAATAATGAAGAAGAGGTGAATTGTAAATTAATATCCTCGTCATACCTAACCAATAAACCATCTACCATCAAATTACTTCCAGAACCTGAAAATTCTACAACACACTCTACAAAATCCACTCCTTCAATAGAAATACTTGTCTTTTGCCCGTTCATCAATGCATCATTTAGTGAATTTAATTGTTCTTCAGCAAATCTATACGTCACTCTTTCTGATGAAATTGGACCATAATTCATTTCGTCAATTAATATATTCCCACAAAGGAATTCCCATTGCACTCCACCAACATCTTGCTTAGGGTCGTCAGACCATAAATCGAAAGAAAATGAATTCATTTCTGAATCTGAGGGTAACCAAAAGGATGTTGATGCAGTAGTTGAACTTATCAAATCTAATGATTGAGTCATCTTACCATCTGCGAATCTATTTTGCCACCCCCATGGACCTAATTGATCTATATCTAAACTCCAATCAATTCTTTCATCATCTGCAATATTTAATTTTAGATTCTCTGGTAATGATGCATAATACAATTCAACATCAAAAGTATTTAGAACACCATTTGAAATTTTAAATTGAATTGTATGTGCTGGCTTTGGTAAATCCATAGTAGTATCATCATATCCTATTTCATAAAAAGGACCTTGGTCAACAGAAATCTCTACTACACCTACTGATTGAAAATCTAAATCTAAATCCCACCCTGCAATCGGCCTGTGCGACTTAATCATTGAACTTGTAATTGTACTTGAAGTAGAAATTCTCTGGTTCGCAGAATCCCAGTTATAATTTCCAGACCAATAATCACTAGGATCAGAAAGGAAGGTATCGGTAATTTTACCTTGAATATTTACTGAATCTATTTGAAATGGGCCATTTTCTGAATTTATAAAAATTCTCAATAACGGGTGTTCTTGCCAATCTATCGTCCCCAAATCAACTTGCCTAGAATTTAAATTCTCAAATCCTACAATTGGTTCATTAGTTATGGCATCTAATACTGACCAACTCAAACCAAAAGTTCCTGATGTTTTAGCATCAATACTTGCTATACCATATTGTCCTGGCTCTACAGAATATACTGCTGATTGATGTGAACCAAATGAAGGGGATGTCCAATTTCCTGGGCCAGGAACTGTGACTTTTATGTCATCTATAAACCACCAATCACAACAAGTTCCTGAACCACCAGCTTGCCTAAATCTAAATTTAAATCCGGACCAAAAAGCATCTGTTGTAAGTGTATAAGTAACATCTTGAGGTTGATAACCTGGATTACCTAATGCTGCATTAAAATAAGGGCAAGTATTTGCAGGATTACAATTACCTGCAGAAATTGTCTTCCACTGATTGTTTGATGCCCAATATTCAAAATACAAATGTTCTGTAGTATCGGGATCTTCACCACAACCTGAAGCTCCTTCTCTCATCCAAAAGTAAACATAACCATTCGATAGTCCTGAAAGATCCATAGTATTTGATTGGACATTTACAGCACCATTCCTCAGCACTAATGAACCGCCAGTTGTGCCATTTGTACCACAACTCAAATATCCAAGATTACCGGAACCTGTATTTGAATTGTCATTTACAAGCCCATTTGCAGCGTTAGAAGAAGTCCAACCTGCTGGCAATGTCCCTTGTAGGTTTTCAAAATCCCAAAGATTTTCAACACCGAAAGTAGTCATATAAGTCCCATTATAATTCACACCATTGTAAGTTGCATCATAATGTGACCAATCGGACAAGCTATCCCATTGAATAGAATCATGATTTACAGAATGACTTGTAGTTAAGTCCATCTCGAGGTTTGTAAATGAATCTCCACCAAGAATATCTACACTCAAATCATATGATGTTTCTTCGGGCCAACTGTCAATGGAAATTTCAACATTTTCTCCCTCTCCAGCCCACTTTTTTTCACTATTCAAAGTCAACTCATCGACATTTAAATCATTACAAATAAATGGCAACATACTAGTCAGGAAAAACAAAGCAACGGCTACAAAAACTTGGGTTCGACTGGTGTGCATCGTCACTTGGAATCAGATTCTATTTGTCAATGCATCGGTAATCACATTAAAACGCTGTAAAAAAGTAACTAGTAATGCCAATATGACATTGAAATTTAGATGTTACTTATTGATGGTCATATTCAAAACGGGTACTTGGCTCGGATATGCATGGTAGCGCCGAAATCAGCGGGTGAATATGATTCTGTAAAATTAGAAGAATCGATAATGAAACGCTGGCAAGAAGAAAGGACTTTTGCTCGTTCAATAGAATATAGAAGAGATGGAGAACCTTTCATTTTTCTTGAAGGGCCACCTACTGCAAATGGGAAGCCTGGAATACATCATGTTGTAGCAAGAACATACAAAGATTTAGTATGTAGATGGAAAACAATGGAAGGTCATCTTGTTGAAAGAAAAGGCGGATGGGACACCCACGGTTTACCTGTTGAAATTGAAGTTCAAAAAAGATTAGATTTAATGAGCAATGATGCGATTCTTGAATTTGGTATGGAAAAATTCAATGAAGAATGTAAAAAATCAGTTTGGACATATGAGGATGCTTGGAGAAAAATGAGTGAGAGGATGGCATTTTGGGTAGATTTAGATAACCCATATGTAACACTACATAACGATTTTATTGAATCTTCTTGGTGGGCATTAAAGCAAATGTTCGAAAAGGATTTACTATATCGCGGATACAAAGTATTGCCATATTGCCCTCAAACGGGTACATCATATTCAAGTCATGAAGTTGCATTAGGATATAAAGAAGTAGAGGAACCGTCAGTATATGTAAAATTCAAGCTTGAAGATGATGATGCTTCTATTTTAGCTTGGACTACTACTCCATGGACACTACCTGGAAATGTAGGACTCGCAGTTGGTCCTGAAGTTACTTATTGTAGAGTGAAAATTAGTGAAGAAGCTGGTAACTGGGATGGAAGAGGTGGAGCAAAAGTAGGAGAAGAAATGATTCTTGCAAAGGATCTTCTAAAAGAAGTGATGCGTCATCATGTTGAGATTATCTCTGAGTTCCCTGGCTCTGAACTTGTAGGTAAAGCGTATACTCCATTATTCCCTGGAGCTGTAGACAGAGGCGAAAGTAAAACAGCTTGGACCGTTGTATCTGCTGATTTTGTAACAACTAGTGATGGTACTGGAGTTGTTCATACTGCTGTAATGTATGGTGAAGACGATTACAACCTAGGTAGAGAAGTTGGTTTTCCTGAGGTTCATACTGTTGGAATGGATGGAGCATTTGTTGAGGGAATCCATTCAGAATTAGATGGAAAATATGTAAAAGATTGTGATGATATTATTATCAATCTATTAACTGATTCAAATAAATTATATCGTGAAAAAATGTATGTTCACGACTACCCACATTGTTGGAGAACTGGACATCCTTTGCTATACTATGGAATGGAATCTTGGTTTGTGAGAATGACTGCAGTGAAGGAAAGGTTACTAGAATTCAATGATCAAGTAGAATGGGCGCCAGATTGGGTCGGCGAAGGTAGATTTGGAGAGTGGCTAAGAAATGTGAAAGATTGGGCTATTTCTCGTGAACGTTTCTGGGGTACACCATTGCCTGTATGGAGAAGTGAAGATGGTGAAATGAAATGCATAGGCTCTATTGAAGAGTTACAACATGAAGTTGAAAAAGCAAATGCAGCAGGTATCGAAAACCCTACATGTCCTGATGATGTTGATTTACATAGACCCATAGTTGATGACTTCGTATTAATTTCCGAAAGTGGTTCTCTTATGAAAAGAGAGCCTTTTGTAATGGATTGTTGGTTTGATTCTGGTTGTGCATTTTTTGCACAATGGCATTACCCATTTGAAAATGAAGATAAAATAACCGATGCATTTCCAATTGATTACATTTGTGAAGGCGTAGATCAAACAAGAGGTTGGTTCTACACCCTACTGGCTGTGAGCACTACTGTTTTCGATTCAATATGTTACAAGCGCTGTTTAAGTCTTGGATTAATCTTAGATAAAGATGGTAAAAAAATGTCTAAATCAAAAGGAAATGTAGTAGACCCGTGGGATCATTTTAACAAAGAAGGTGCAGATTCATCGAGATGGTATATGGTCACTGCAGGTGCACCATGGAATCCGTTAAAATTTGATCCTGATGGTGTCAGAGAAACATATGCTAAATTTTTCTTAACACTTTGGAATGTTTACAAGTTCCATGCAGATTATGCTGCATTAGATGGGTTTGATCCTGAAGAAAATATTCTACCTGTTGAAAAAAGACCAGAATTAGATCGCTGGATTTTATCAAGAGCAAGTTCGGTAGCAAAAGAGTATCACAATCAATTTGTCAATTGGGATTTTCACAAAGCATGTAGAGATTTAGAAGATTTTGTAATCAATGATTTTTCAAATTGGTATGTAAGAAGGAGTAGAAGAAGACTTTGGGATGAAGCCACGAATGATGATAAAAAATCTTGCCAACATACATTACATGAAGTCCTTTCACTTGTTTGTAAGTTAACTGCTCCAGTTGCACCATTTATGGTAGATGAAATTTATTCAAATCTTAATGGTGACTCAGTTCATTTATCTAACTGGCCAATTCAAGAAGAGGGTGCATTACCTCCTCAAGATTTAGGCCTAGAATCTAAAATGGAGTTAGTGCGATCACTTGCAGAAACAGGTAGAAGAATTAGAGTAAAAGCAAAGAGAAGACAAAGACTTCCTTGTAATGAAGGTTGGATTGTAGGGGGTCCTGATTTAGGCGTATTTCATGAAATTCTAGCTGAAGAATTGAATGTTGAAAAGATATCTACAGTAAATGATTTAGATAAATTTCAACAGATTGAATTATCCCCAAATAGAAAAATGCTAGGTAAAAAATGCAGACAAGATTTACCCTCTGTGTTAGAGGCAATTTCATCTGCAGAACCTAATTCAACATGGGAAGAAATTCAAGCAGGAACATGCAAACTTGCAGGATATGAAATTACTTCAGAAGATGTTGAATTAAGACGTGTTGAAAAAAGTGGGTTTGCAGCAGAAACAATCACATTTTCAGAAAATGATGAAGATTTAGATGTTAGTCTCGTCTTAGATATGCAAATCTCTCCTGAACTTGCTTCAAAAGGATTAGCTCGGGACATTATTAGAAGAATTCAACAGAAGCGTAAGGATTTAGGCCTTGATATTGAAGAAAACATTGAATTAACTGTTTGGATAGGTGAAGGAAACCCTGAACTTTTAGATAATGATTGGAGGCATCTACAAAACGAAACTAGAGCCGGTGCAGCAACTCTTGAATTAGGGGCTGGACCAAATGATTCTGAAGTATTCGAAGTTGATGATTCAAAAATTTATTTCAAAGTCAATTGAATTTACAATTTTCACAACCTGGTAAAACTTCCATCTGCCATCATTTGCCAGCGAGTGCCATCGGGTAAAACGTAAATTGTTTGCCCTGTAGATTGATCATATTGACCTCCAGGAGGAAGACCGGAATAATCAGGCACTGTTGTTGGTTGAGCAGGAGGTGGTGGAGCAGTCATAATTTGGGAAGTTTGAACTGGTGCAACCGGATTTACAGATTGCATTGTCTGTGGCATCATTTGAGGAGCTCCCATAGCAGGTGATTGTGACATAATTTGATTTTGCCCTCCCCACAAATCACCAACAGCACCACCATTTTTATTCCTAAATGTCAAAAACAATACACCAATTACTATTCCTAAAATAACGATTGATGAGCCAACAATTAACCATGTATTTGATGACTCTGATTCTGAATTAATTCCAGAATTACCATTATTATTTGTGTCATCATTACTTGCGCCATCATTACTTGTGCCATCATCACTTGAATCTTCATTAACTAAATTACTTGCTGAAGTATCAGTTCCGTCATGCGTAGTTGTGTTCCCTGAAACAACTGAAGAGGCATCTGCAGCCACAGCAGTACCGTCAAGAGTTGAAGACTCTGTAACAAAGACAACTGATGCAGCGTGTGAAACTCCTCCATCAAGTGTTACAACATTCAATTGAATTGTATATTCATTCATTGGAGTATTTTCATCTACCGTGAAAGTGACTGTGAATGGAAGGTCTCCATTCGAATCGATTACACCCCATGAAATAACAGCGCTGTCAAGCAAATCCTGATTGTAAGGCTCCACTAATACATCCAATACTCCGCCCAGTGTCAAGTCTAAGCCATTGTGCGCATTTATGACTCCAGAGATTGACATTGAGCCTTCAGCCAATTGTTGCTCACGATTTTCNATTTCAAGAGAGAATTCTGGCAGAGATGTGATGCTAAATGTAATTTCATCTGAGNGAACTGTTGAGCCNGAAGTTCCAGAAATAATCACNGTATGGTCGCCTTCTGGNAAATCATCAGAGATTGTTAGGGTAAGTACTGCCATAAAAGGAGCAGANCCACTTGAGAAATCAAGTTGCGCAGTAACNCCGTCTGGGACTANCGCAGAAAGTGTGACATCTGCCCCAAATCCATTAACTGGTTCGACAAAAATTGGAGTTGGNACTACCCATGGNACGCCACCTGGAAGTGAAATCCAAGGATCCATTGTTACGATTTCGAAATCTGGGTCATTATCAACNGTGAATGGGACAACTACTGAGCGNTCATTTCCTCCACTAGTACCTGTTATAGTCAACTCATACTCGCCACTTGATAGATTCATGGTATCTACTACTACCGCACCCAAATCGTCTATTGTTAGCTGTTGATAATTATACATCAATGGAGCATTTTGAGCGTTTACAGTTGCGCTAATGTCAACATTAGAATTGAATTCATTGAATCCAACTACATTTATCCATGCAGCAAAGGGAAGACCCATACGTGCAACATCGTCAGGAACGCTTGGTAAAATTGTGAAATCAGGCGTTGCCCAATCGTTGTTACCTTCTCTACCTGCGAAGGATTGAATTCCTGTTGCTGTGACTGTGGTTCCGCCAATTGTGAATGATTCATCACCAATGTGTCGATAGTTTAGTGGTAAAGCACCTGAACTATCTAACTCCATATCAAGAATTGAACATCCACCAATTTCGATACTTAGCGACATCGTCCCGCTGCCTACTGCTGCTTCACTCCATACTTTGCCTTCAGTTAGAGGGAAATTCAATTCGTTAACGCCATTGGCATATACCAGATCGGATTTCAGAACCGTAGCCTGGTCAGCACCATTCGGTATACAACCAAAACCAGTTCCGCCTCCTCCAGTTCCACTTCCATTGTTGCCACCGTTACCGCCACCGCCAGAGTTCCCATTTTGCTCATCACTGCAACCAAAGAAATCTACATCATCACCTGCGGTTGTATCTGGGCACATATCATCATCATCAACCACTCCGTCATTATCTGAATCTGTGGAACCTGTACCACCACCGCCATTATCGTCAGGGCAGCCATCGCCATCAGCGTCATTTGATGAATCTGCGTAGTCATTAGGGCAAGCATCGCTTGAATCGGGAATACCGTCACCATCAGTGTCATCATCACCGTTTCCTGAACCCCCTCCACCATTATTTTGGGCATCTGAGCAACCCCATGCATCTACTTCAGCACCAGGAGAGGTTCCAGGACAATCATCCCAATCGTCTGCAACTCCGTCACAGTCTTCGTCAGGGTCACCAAAGTCATCGGTACAACTTCTTCCTTGATCCTGATTCATAAAACCGAAACCACTCGTTTCCAACTTTGTTGTCATCGTGAGATTTTCATGAATAAGTGACAGGCTATCCTTTGCATAACATGCATCGCCAGTTTGTTCGTCAATTGTTTTTGTTTCTACTCCACCTAGTTCAATTGTCAGAGTCGCCTTACCCTCAATTGAGACCCTGTAGCAGTCTTTACCAGAAACAGTATCTGAGCCTGTAACAGTCATTTGGTAATATTCATCATAAGTCATTCCAAAGAATTCTGGCATTGAAACAGAGAAATTCCAAAAATCACCGTTTGTCCATACTGGTGCACTTTGTGTGTCAGTTGATGCTGATTCAGCAAATTGGTAGGACGAAAGTTCTGATGTATACATAATGTTACCTTTAGCATCATAGATATCAGATGCAACATACCATCCTGCAGCTGCAGAATACCAATTCACCTCGTATCCCGCATCAATCTCAAGCACATATGCTCCGCCACCAGCTTCAGTCATTGTTGCATTGATGGAAACACTGTATATGCCTCCTAAGTCTGTTTCTTCCTCACCCAAGAAAATTGTATCACGTGTCTTAGCCGGGTTGCTAGAACCGAGGTGTGTGCTCTCCTCATCCCAAACTGACATTGAAACACCATCACCTGAAGCATGAGAAAGAGTCAACAATAATGTTTGACCTGGTTCAAGCCAAACTGAATACCAATCATGCTTATCATTCCACATATCAACTGCGCCTCTAACCACATCTCCGGGATAGACTTCTTGCCCAGATGTATTCACATTATTTGGTTCAACTTCATTTATTACTTCAATACCACTTGAGGAACTGAAATAATTTTGATTAAAATCTTCTAATGAATCAAAAAACATCATAGGTTGTAAACTTGCAATAATCAGTATAGTAATTACGGTTATTCGCATACTTTAATCGAAATATCACCACAGTATAACTTTTGGCTAATTAAGTACTAAAATGGCATAGGGCCATATACATCAGGCATCATCAATTCCACACCAAATAGAGGATCTGGGTCACTACTATCCATATATGCAATAAAAGAGCCTCCATCAGGAAGTATCCCCATACTTGCAAAGTCAAATCTAATATCGTTTCCAGCACCAGAAGTAGAATCTAAATCTCCTAATCCAAGGTATGTTAATTGATCTGGAACTAATGATTGGCTGTATTCTCTGACATGCCATGCCACATCTACATCAGGCCCATCTGAACTTTGATATCTAACATTAAGAACAAATAAATCATGTTCTCCATTTGAATGGAATTCCCACTCTTCAATATCTGAGGCCATTTCAGAAATATTATACGATTGATTTAACCAACTTTCCCCGCCGTCCCAAGATAATTGATGTTTGAGCACCATATTTTCTCGAACCACGCAATGTAATGCACCACTAGAATCAAATGCGCAATATTCACTTGGCAAGGAATTACCTTCCATAGTTTCAGCTTTGTACCAATCTAAATTTGTATCAAGATATGCATCATCCCCATTAACAAAATAATCTGGGAAGTATAATCCTCCTGAAGGCACAGGGAATGCTCTCATCTCTTTGTGTGGTTTAGTGTAATCCCACTCCATACCTAAATCTGTAGCTGTTAAATTAACTTGCACCACATCTAAATCTGCATCCCTATCTGGGAAGGGGAAATAATCATAATTTAACCCATCTGTGGAGATTTGCCCACCAACATTTTGAACCTGATGCCAGAAATTAGAAATTACCAAACTAGCCCATGGCCCTGAACCATAAATTCCACCAGATATTGGGCCAATAACTTCTACTTGCCAAGACCTATCATAGAACGGTTCAGGTGTTCGATTAAAACACCAGCTCCATTCTTCTGCTTCGGAATCATAAAAGAATGCATAAAATTGATCGGCTCCACTTGAACTTGGATAAGGAAACCACCCCATAGAAATAATATCCCCATTTGTTGCTTGAACAATACTTCCTTCCCCCAATCCTTCTTGTCCTGGCACCGTTGGTTTTGGTTCCATACAACCAAATTGAGAAAATATGGAAGGTATGTATTCATCCCAGGTATGACCCCTATCTACACTCCAAGTAGGGTATTCCCCTCCAAAGTTCAAAATCAAACCTTCTTTTGTTGCTGCAAGATAATGCTCACAACAATTCCCACCTTCTTCATTTCCAAAAACAGCCCAACTTAGATTTGTTGATGAATTAATTGCTAAATCTATTGAAGTGAAATTTCTTTGATCTTCTAACCCTGAATCATAAGCTCTAAATTTTTCAAATATTGAAATCGGTGCTGGCATATCGTCTTCTAATTCATCTCCAAAACATCCTGCAAGAAGTGGTTGTAATATTACTAAAAACAACATTAATGCAGTCAACTTCTTTGTTTCCAACACAAAACCACCTCAAGATTCTAATTAATAACTCCTAGCACCGTTTTCTCCGGAATAATCATGTCCTGATGCTCTAAAATAATCTTCACTTGTCCTATTTATTATAGGAAGTGTCAAAATACTTTCATCTGATAAATCAAGTTGTACAGGTCCAATAGCAGAAGCACTAGGGACATAATCTTCTCCTGTTTGAGAAATTACCAATTCAATTGTATTTCCTGCTGGAACAACTACATCCATTGGGAAAAATTCCATCATTGCTAAAACAGTCTGTAATGGTGCTAATTGTGTACCTTGTTTCCCCCCTGCATGAAACCGTAAATCCATTACTGCATGACCAAGATGCATCCCAGACTCTCCATCCCTCATTTCAATGAATAAATGACCATTATTAGTTGTTAAAATTGTAGATTTTAGATGAAATGTAGGCATTCCAGCAATTAGTAAATCCTCTTCAAAGGGACCTATTGAAAGAACTTTGGTTGAAGTTGAAGTTATCGTGGACCCACCGCTGACGTCTTCAATGTCAGAACCTGCCAAAAATTGTCTATATTCTGTATCTGGTGCTGGCCATGTATCTTCAACTCTCCAACCGCCCAAATTATCTTGCATTTCTACAGTCAATAATGGTTTATCTCCTTCTCCTTTTAGGTACCAATCAAACCACAACAACATCTCATCTGCCCAATCCCATCTCAATGAATATGGATATGCTTCAGCACCCCTACCTGAAGACAAAGAAGAATGTCCGCTTTCTCTATCTGGATAATCATGACCCCATTGTCCAGCCAATGTTTTTACTTCTATCCCAGCATTTTCTAATTGCTGATGTACTGGAAATGCCATGTGAGGATCTACATTCCAATCTTGCATACCTTGTATTATGTATACAGAACCGTTGTAATTTTCTATTGCCCTAGTTAAAAAATGTCTTTGTGTCCAATAATCTGAACCCATCCAACTAAGATCATCGCCACTCAGATATGCACCTACTCCAGCGTAATATCCTTCAATATAGCCTCTACAACCAGTCTGAGTGTCCTCTAAATCACCATCTAATCCAAATGAACCATAAACACCATTATGCATTATCGCCCCTCTAGCCTCCATACTTCCATTTCTCCACATCAAATCTTGAACCCCGATTAATCCTGACATAGGCACTATTGTCTTCAAAAATTCATTACCAAATGTAGCCGCTTCCCAAGGAGTAGAACCATCGTACGATTTCCCAATAATTCCGACATTCCCACTTGCCCAAGGAGCACTTCCCAAATAAGTTACAGCAGCATCAATTCCAGCTTGTTCATCAACACCCATTAAATCCATACAATGAGTGCTATCTCCAGTTCCAAAAACACTAACTTGAGCGACAGCATATCCATGAGGAACATAATTTTCAATCAAAAATCGACCTAATCTGTCTGCAGGAGTTAATGCATCCACGTCTCCATCATTATAATATGGGCCAACCTCTGCAATTGCTGGGACTTTGCAATCATCACTCAAATTGTCTGCATCCCAATCACATCCCTCAATTACCGGCAGCCACAAACCCAAATGAACAAGACAATCAGTTGGAACATTTGTAGCACAACCTCCCTGAGATGCTGGAATATCAACTTCAACAAATATAGATCTTACATCATCTATTTCATAAGATCCATTCACAGTAACCCAGCTAAATACATCATCACTACGATAATCTATGTCATATCTATCCCAAACTGAAGGATAACCTGTTTCTTCAATTATTTCAGGTTCAACAGAATCACCAAAACAACCAGAGAAAATTGGTAAAATCATTGTGAGTATGATTAGGCAAACATTGCACTTGCGCATAGCAATAGGTGATACGAGGTCATAATTAATCGTTGAGTGAGTATGATTAAAGCAAATAGTGTGCCATAACACTAAATTCACACCAATTTTAATCGGTGTACTGTTATAATTTGACTTTGCACGCATAAACATGAGACGGGCATCAGCACTGTTAATCGTATTTATGATGACATCTAGTTTAGCTGGTTGTTTTGGTAGTGAAGAAGAAGAGATAATTATTGAACCCGGCCCTTTTGATTTTGATAGAGATATCCCGTCTACTACATGGTACCATTATCCTGGTGGAATTAATGCATTAAATGATTCAGCAGTTCTAGAAGGAAATATCACAGTTAATCTTACAGAAAATAACATCCCTTTTTGGACTCAAGGAAGTTATTACAGCATTGGCATGAGTACATTCGAGCCCACTATAGGAATTACTTCAAACGATAATCTTTACATCTCAAGTTGGGGTAATGGACCTGCAGGTTCGACAGCAATTGTTCAATGTTCAGGATTAATTACAATGAGCAACCTTTCAGATTATTCATGCGTAAATACTTACGATCCAATATTGCCAGTACCCAACAGTAACGATCCTTATGTTTACGTAGACAAATGGACGGATAGAATCATGAAATTCGACATGCATGCTCTATTGGGGATGACTGTAGAATGGTCAGACAATGAAGGTGCATCATGGTCTCCACCCACTCCTGCTACTTCTTATTCTGTTCAAGATCATCAGACTATTGGATCTGCACCATATCCTGCTGCTTTACATCCAACCACTTGGGTGTTTTGCATTAATGGTAATTGGGAAGCACCATTATGCTCAACTAGTTTTGATGGAGGAAACACATGGAGTCCAGAAGTTCCTGGTGCACCACTTGGATGTAACAGTGGAGGATTAAGTGCTCATATAGAAGGCGCGGAAAATGGTAATTTTTATCGCGGAAATGTGGGTTGTAGTGGCAGTGGGTACTCTATTTACCGCAGCACTGATGGAGGATTTACTTGGACTGAACATCCACTTCCAACTGAAGATTCTGGAACTGCTGATACTTGGAATTTTGAAGAAGCACAAGTAGCAATAGATGATGAAAATAATGTACATGCAATGTGGATGGGACTAGACAATATGCCATATTATGCAAATTCTCAAGATAACGGAAATTCATGGAGCAAAGCAATGATGATTGCACCACCAATTGATTTGGTAGGAACAGGATTTCCTGTAGTTACTGCAGGGGGAGGTGGGAAAGTTGCATTCGGTTATGTAGGAGATACAGGAAATGATTCTTGGAATGGTTATCTTACAGTATCTACTGATGTATTTAATGAAAATCCATTATTTACCACAGTACAAATTAATGCAGATGATGATCCCTTAGATACTACAGAAGATTGTGGCTACAATAGATGCGGAGGCCTCGGAGATTTCCTCGACATGAGTGTTGATCAATATGGTAGACCATGGTTTGGTTTGTCCCACAATAGTGCAGGAGATATTGGAATTTTTGCTACGATTACAGAAGGCCCATCACTTAGAGGAATGCATGGACCATTAATGGCAATGCCAGTCGGTGGACCTGACACATTACCTTAAAGAAATCAATAAACTCAATAGATTGAGTAAAATGCTAGTTTGCTTACGACAGGGTATGGGCAGGACATCAAATGGGCATTCAATTTGTTGGATTTTGGTAATTGGATTCTTAATTTCAACATTACCACTTTCTACTACAGTAATTCAATCATCTTCAGCAGAATTACCAAATCACATCATTATTAACGAAATTCTAGTATCTCCAAATAATGAAGAATATGGGGGAACTGATTGGAATGGAGACGGTAAATTTGGAACATACAATGACATGTTTGTAGAATTACACAACCCTACCGATAGTGATGTTAACATCTCTAATTGGGTATTAGATGATCTCAAAAATGAAGGCTCGCCCTCTTGTTCAATTGGTTGGGATACTGTAATTCCTGCAGGCGGATATATGGTATTTTACAGAGTAAATACTGGATTAGAATTTGATTATTGGTCTGGAGATACAATTCATATTTCAGATTCTTCGGGTAATGTATTAGATAGTTTTTCATTTGAAGCGCAAGATTCTGATTGGGATACATCATATGCTAGAGATTCCGAAGGAAATTGGACAAAAATTAGCCCTCCAACACCTGGTATCGCAAATGATGAAGTTTGGCCTGAAGCAGAAGGAGGTCCTGGTATTAATCATGCCATAGGCACCTGTTATGCAAATACCGGTGATTTATATCATGACGGTTCGTATGTTCTTAAAGGTCGAATTGTGACAATGGAAGCAGAAAATAGCGTAATCCCTTATGGAAGTGTAATGGTCACTGATGGAATGATAGAAGCAGTATGGGAAGAAGGTTCTATGCCTACAGAAGTAGATTTACAAGGAGTCCCTATTGTTGAAACTGCTGGAACAATTTATCCAGGAATTATTGATGCTCACAACCACATTCATTACAACATGGTTCCTTTATGGGATTACTCATTAGATCATAGAAATGGTGATTTTTATGAAAATAGATATCAATGGAGAAATAATCCAACATATTCAATAGATGTAACTGGTGCTAAATCATTAATTCAAGGATGGGATTTCTGGGATTTAGAACATGAATCAATGAAGTATGTCGAAGTTCGTGCAGTAGTTGGAGGAACTACAGCAGTACAAGGAAACCCTACTGGAGATGATGATGAATTTGCTTCAATATTAGCTAGAAATATAGAATACTATAATTTTGGCAGAGACTACATGCATACTAAAGTGACCGAATTAGAAAGTGATTACGTAGGAAATCACATCAAAACGGGGAATCAATCTGGCGAATTAGATGCCTGGTTCTTACACTTAGCTGAAGGGACTGATGAATCATCTAGAGCTGAATTCGACATATTGGTAGAAAATGAATTACTAGTTGGTGAATTAATGCTAATCCATGGAACGGGATTAGGTCAAGCAGAATTTTCTGCAATGGGCGATGTTGGTGCAGATCTTGTATGGTCACCCACATCAAATCTTCTTCTATATGGAGATACTACTGACGTTGTTACTGCAAAAGCGGAAGGAGTTACAATTTCTCTAGCACCTGATTGGTCTCCTTCAGGAACCAAAAGCCCATTGCATGAATTGAAAATGGCAGATTGGTTGGATACAAACAGATTTGGAGATGTATTTTCAGACTATGAATTAGTTCAAATGGTAACAAGTAACCCGGCAGATGGAATGAATTGGGATGAACACGTTGGAAGAATAAAAGCAGGATTAAGTGCTGATTTAATGGTTGTAGATTCTTTTAGAAACGACCCATATAGAAACCTAATTGAAGCAATAGATCCGGATATGAAATTAACAATTGTTGGTGGATTACCTATTTTTGGTGACAGTTTCCTATTGACTCAACTTGGTGTAGATAGTGAAATAATTCAAGGAGATGGTTTTAGCAAATCAGTAGATATCACATTTGAAGGTGTTTCCAAAGGTGGGCAAACATGGGCGAGTATTTCTGAAGATTTAGAAAAAGCAATGAAATTTGATTTAGATGAAATGTATGAGAGTTTTAACTATGCAAATACAATGACTGAAGAAGAATTTGAAGATTGGTTTAATGGAAAATATCCTGGATTATCAGGAGGTACGCACCTAGATTCTGTATTTACATATGGAGATGATTATTACTTTAACACCCTAAATAATTCTATTCCTTTCAATTCAATTAGCCAAATTGACTTATGGTCTGATTATTATGATGTAGAATTAAATGAAAATGGATATCGTTTGAATACTGAAATCAATGATGTAGATTCTGATGAAGACGGTTATTCTGATTGGACTGATGCATTCCCAAACGATCCAACAGAATGGTTTGATTCAGATAAAGATGGGGTCGGAAATAACAATGACCCTTGCCCAAATGATGCTCAAGATGACAGCGATAATGATGGTGTTTGCGCAGATCTAGATGACTTCCCATATGATGCTGATGAAACCACAGATACTGATGGAGATGGAGTAGGAGATAATTCGGATCAATGTCCATCAGAAGATGCTACAAATGCAGATGATGACGGTGATGGATGTATTGATGAATCAACAGATGATTCAACAGATGATTCAACTGATAACTCTCAAAATACTGTTGCATGTAGTTTTGGACAAGTAAAGAAAGAAGATTGCAATAATTGCGTATGTAGTAATTCCGGTGAATGGGTTTGTGAAGACAACATCTGTGACCAAGCATCTGTATTAGAATCTGAATCAAATGATCAAACGGGAACTATAATCATTTTAATTATTGCATTAATATTTATTTCAATTACTTCAGTAGTATTATTCTTAACAAATAAAAATAGAAATTCTGAAGAGCATAACATTTGGTTTGATGGAAATAATGAGGAAGACGACAATAAAAAGAAAGTGAAAATGCCTCCATTAAAACCCCCTAAATCTGAGTGATTTAAGATAAATCCCAAACAGGGCCTTCGGCTGTATCTGTTACTACGACTCCCATTTCAGTAAGTTTGTCACGGATTTGATCGGCTTCAGACCAATTTTTTTCATCCCTAGCTTTAGTTCGTTGATTTAATAACTCTTCTACCTCATCTGAGATTTCTTCCTTACGCATTTTTACTTCTATTGATTCTTCATTCATTATTGAAATTTGCTCTCTTGTTGGCAACAAACCCAATACCTTACCTGCTTGTTGCTCAAATAATTCTACAGCAAAAAACCCAACGGATTTACAATCCTCTTCATCCAAATCTGAATTTAGTAAACGATTTACCTCCCTTACAATAGACATTGTTTTTGTCACTGCTACTCTGGTGTTAAAATCATCATCCATAGCCAAAGCAAATTCTTCTGCAAATTTTTCAATCAAACCAAGACTATGAGAGAGCGGTTCTGATGAAGAAAGATTTGGTTCTGGTAAACGTCGTAACTTATTTTCTTCAATATTATCCCACGAATCTAAAGCTAATTTGTATGAATCTAAAAGTTTCTGATGATTTTTTTCTGCATCATGTAATAATTTTTCATTCATATCGATTGGAGAACGATATTGAGCATTAATTAATGCAAATCTTAAAACTAAAGGGTCTATTTTTGCAATAATATCTCTTATTGTCCAAAAATTGCCCAAACTTTTGCTCATTTTTTCACCATCCATATTTACAAAACCATTGTGTAACCAATAATTTACAACGGGGGATTTCCCTGTGTGACATTCTCCCTGGAAAATTTCAGCCTCATGATGAGGGAATCTCAAATCATGCCCTCCTCCGTGAATATCGAATTGTTCACCAAGGTGGTCCATACTCATTGCAGTACATTCAATATGCCATCCAGGCCTTCCGTCTCCCCAAGGGCTTGGCCAACTTGGCTCTCCTTTCTTAGCTAATTTCCATAATGCAAAATCTTTGTGATCTCTTTTTCCTTCACCTGTTTTTGAAACCCTTCCGCCTGCTCCACCTAAAACCGCATCAATATTTTGTCCAGTCAAAACACCGTACTTTTCTGGAGCAGATTCAACATGAAAATAAACCCCATCATTTGTAACATATGCATGATTTTTAGCAATTAAATCCTCAGTGATAGAGATCATTTGTTCAACATACTCTGTACATCTTGGATATTGATCTGCTCGCAAAATATTCAATGCATCCATATCTTCAAAATATGCATTGATATTTTCTTCAACTAATTCTAAAAAATCAACACCTTTTTCATTAGCCCTTAAAATTATTTTATCATCAATATCTGTAAAGTTTTGAATATAATTTACATCATAACCTGATGATTCTAACCACCTATGAATCACATCAAAAGCAACATAACATCTCGCATGACCTAAATGACATAAATCATAAACAGTTACACCACAAACATACATTGAAATATTTCCCGAATTTATTGGTTTAAATGCTACTTTTTGCTTGCGCCTAGTATCATATATCATTAGCGCCATATTAATAGCGAAAAAGACAAGTATTTTCAAGATTGATGTTTAACTCGGTCAAAAAATCTAAATTAGTTCAATAAATAAAAAAACAAAAAACTTGATTTGCCAAATAAAATTGAGAGGTTACATGGGTAACAACACAGACATTGTATTAGTTACCGGCGCAAGTGGATTTATTGGTGCGCATGTTGTGAATGAATTGCTAAAAAAGGGGATAAAAACAAGAGCTATGATGAGGGATTTATCTCTTAAATCAATTTTTCCTGAACATGAACTTTTAGAAGTTGTTTATGGCGATTTATTTGACGTAGAATCGTTAAAAAAAGCCGTAGAGGGTTGTGAAAGTGTTATTCATTGTGCTGCAAACTTGTTATTGGGGAAATTAGATCCTCAAAAAGATGTTATTGATACTTCAGTAATTGGAGTAGAAAATTTATGCTCTGTAATGGGTGATGTTAAAACTATCATTCACACATCTTCTATTGCAGCAATCCGCCCGACTAATTATGAAAATGGTGGAACATTCACAATTAAAGATTGGTGTGACGATGCCTCACTTAATTCAAATCCGTATGGTTTTGCAAAAGCAGAAGGAGAAAGAAAAATGAGAAATTGGGCCGAAAAAAGAAATGTAAGATTGATTACCATTCACCCCTCTATTGTTTTTGGGCCTGTATTTCATAAAAAACACATAGAAGGTTCTATGTCGTATCTCAAACATTATGTCAACGGCCCTCCATTTGTTTTAGATTTCAATATTAATTTTGTAGACGTAAGAGATGTTGCTTTAGCGCATATTAATGCACTTACTATGGGGGAAAATCACAGACGTTATATTACTCATACATCAGACATGTGGATGAATGAAATTGGGAAAATTTTGAAATCTAAAAAGGGAGGTAGGTGGCCTCACAGGAGATTACCAAAATTTTTAGCATACATTGTTGCCATATTCCATCCCAAACTGACAATTAAAATTCTAAAAGAAAATTTAGGGGTAAAAGTTAGTTACGATGTAGAAGATGCTTGGGAAATATTACAAATAAAAACATATAATCCAGAACAAACAATTGTTGATGCTGTTGAATCAATTAAAGAAAATTTGTAAATTAAAAATTATAGAAGGATTTGAATACAGATTAGTTTAGCAGACGACAAGTGTTCCCCGACCCAAGTATCTCTGCTGTAATCACAGCAACTCGACTTTTGTTTACAGCATACAATGGTTACCAAAAAGGAAAAATGACTAAATCTGATGAAGCACTTAGGAATGAAGTAAGAAGCAGAAGTGAAAATATCCGCAGTCAGATAGATTTGTTATACTCAAAAGCACATAAAAATAAGCAACGAAAATTAAGAGGATCTTTTCAAGACATCATAGACCTTTGTGATGAATTCATCTCGGATGCTCGATACGGGCTCTCTCACACATCTAATTCAAAACATGATGCTGCAGTAAAAATGAATAAAAAATCACTCAAAGTATTAATTGGACACGATTTTAATACACTAGATAAATTAGAAAAATGTAAAGAAAAAATTGAACATCTCATAAAAGAAATTGAAAGTAAATCTACAGAATCAGAACTATACGACAAATCTACAGAAATTAGGTCAATGCTCTCAGAATCAAAACATCATTTCTCCCAGAGAAAACTCATAATGTATGGATATCTCGACATATAACTGAGTATGGCACGAAAGGACAACTTTAGATGGAGAACTAACCCAGGAATTATAGCTCAATATTTCCTTGATAGAAACGTAAAGCATGGAGAAAATGTTGTTTTAAAACCAAATGAAGCCTGTGTTGTTGTAGAAAATGGAAGCGTAATTGGAATTTCAACTCAAACAAAAATGGAAGTCAATCCAAAAGCTGGTTTATTGTCTAAAATCTTTGGTCAAGGACAGCCAAATAGGGCATTTCTCTTTGTTTTATTAGGACCTCATGACGTGTTGATTCTTGTTTCAGGACGTACTGCAGATGGTCATGACCTTTCAGGCATGGTGTCTATTAAAGTTGAATTCAATACACAAGATACACCATTATTATTACAATTTCCGGCTAAAGGTGAAAGAACAATAGGTGTTGACAATTTAGTTGAAGCACTTTCACCAGAAGTAAATGCACTAGTAAATGCCGAAGTTATTGGACCTCATACGCTTGAGCAAATAAGAACTAACGCTGATTTGCAAGAAGACCTCAAAGCAAGCATTAGGGCAAATCTTTCAAAAACTATG
>NZKH01000008.1 GCA_002692465.1 Methanobacteriota archaeon
TTGCTGGTGGACCTGAAGGAGGACCACTTGGTGGACCCGCCGGTGGAGCGCTTGCTGGGGGGCCTGAAGGAGGACCACTTGGTGGGGCTTCACGAACTGAAGGTGATGTGTTTGAATGTGCATTCACTGGTTCTGAAACTCTAGCTTGACTAGTTGGAGGGGCATCATGTATTTTGTTTCCTTGAGTAGGTGGAGGGGGTCTAGCATTTTCTTCACTCTTTGATGTCATGCCGCTAGATGATTTATTCATTTTAGCTAAAATATCTGGTGAAAGTAATGGATCTGTACTCGGCGATTTAGGTGGTGAAGGAGACATAGAAGGTTTTGGAGGGGGAGACATAGAAGGTTTTGGAGGGGGAGTAGAAGGCATTTCGTCCCAAGACTTTGAAACTGGCGCAGCTGGTTTTAATTTGGTTGGTGCTGCAACTTTTTCAGATATTTCATCTTCATTTTCTGCTTCTCTAGATGAAGTTTCCGGGGTTGCTTCAAATTCCATTTGAATTTCAATAGTTTCTCTTACTTTACCAAAGTCGCCCAAAGCTTCCGAAAATACATCAGCAATCAAACCACCTCCGACTCCACTGCCAACCGATGAACCCGCTAATTCTACTTCTTCTTCGAATGTGTTTCCCATTCTTAAATCTGCACGTACGGGCCCAATTTCTAATTTGTCTCTTTTCGAACCGTCACCATGATTGAGATTGAATACCCAATGCCCTAAATCCTCTCCAAGAACAAAGTGAAAATTTCTAGTCAAGCCAGGACCAATACTACTTACACTACGTTCTGGCGAATAACTCCCTTTTCCAATAGTATCTATTGTAGATTCAATATTACTTATTGGCACTGCTGATTCATTAGTTACTGCAATTACAACTCTGATAATATCTCTATCATCATCATCAACATCTAAAACAACAGAAATTAATTCTGCAAGTAATGAATTGGACCTTCCATTTAGTTCATCTGACATTGGCAACACCACATGCGTGCCCAACGTTATATTTCAAAACAGTGACTAAGTTTATTTTAATAAAACTCTAATTTCACTTGGTAATGACCAATCCATAACAACAATCGTGTTCGTATACCAATCTATTCTAGATTGATGTGTATCACTACGCATAATCTTGATTAAATCTATAATACCGATAATAACGCCAATTATTGGCAACAAATACCTAAGTTTGTAAAATGCCCTTTTTTCCCAATTATTCTCAGGCATCATTGTCCCGTCACCATATATTATTGCTAATTTTAAAAATCTCTGACCTAGTGATCTTTGCATCAATCTTCCTGAATATTTGAAATAAAGCCAAGAGGCTGCAAAAATTAAAAACCAATTAACTAAAAACCAAATTATTGTTTCGGAGGGATTTTCAATTAAAATGTATAATTCCCAAGCATATGAAATTCTACCTTTAGTACATATAACTAATATCCCAATAATAAAAATTGCATCTAATACAAATGCCATTGCTCTTTTCCACCAAATGGCTATTACAAGATTCTCTTTAAATGATTCAGATACAATTTTTTTGGCGATATTGTCCGACATTATTTATTCTCCTTGTTTGTATTAATATCTCCGAAAACATTCTACCTATAATGCCATGCCATAAGTTCTCTTTCCTCAACCCATTCAAGCCAAGATTTCCAAGTATCGTCTCTCGTTAAAGTGGGGTGATTCCCAATCACAATTAAGCCTCTTTTAGCCCTCGTTAATGCAACATTTAAACGCCTTTTATCTGTTAAAAACCCTAATTCACCATTTTGATTTGCACGTACTGTTGAAAAAATTATTACTTCCTTTTCTCTTCCTTGATATCCATCAACACTCCGAATTTCTAAACCATGAAATGGTTCATCTTTTCCAGTTCCACCTAAACTATCAAAATGATCATTCAATAATCTTACTTGACCATTATATGGGGTAATTACGCCTATTTGTTCAGGCATAATTTCTAAACTTTCAATTAATTTCTGAACTACTTCAACTACTTTAATTGCTTCTTCAGAATTAAATCTTGATGCATTTTCAACATCTGTACCTTCTTCACTATCTAATGGGATAAATGCTAATGGCAAATCCCAATTTGGCCAAATAAATCCCGATGGAGCTTGCCTTTCTTCTGAAGATACGCCATCTTCCAACAAGCCCTCATAAAATCTTGATGATGGAAATTCACTGATACATGGATGCATTCGATATTGTGTTTTTAACATAAATGGCTTTATTCCCGCATCAACCAATCTTTCAAATAAACTCCTTGAAAAACCTGATTCTTCTGCTCTTTTTGAAATAATTGTGGGGGGAAGTTGTTTATGGTCTCCAATCAAAATTAATTGTCGTGCCCCTCGAACAATTGGAACTAATGTTGCTGTTTCTGTTGCTTGTGTTGCTTCATCTATAAGCACGATTGGGAATCTTCTATCTGCAATGGTTTTGTGTGCTGCTCCTACACAAGTAGCAAGTATTATTTCAGCATCATCAATAATTTCTTCAATAATTTGTTTCTCCATCAAACGTATTTCTTTCCAATTTTTACCCATATCTCTATGAGCCATGCCTTTTTCTTTACCTTTTAATTTGTTTAAACTCTTTTTAATCTGATTATTTTCAGAAATTATGGCATCAATATCATCATTCATTGAATGCTGAGCCATTTGTGCAGCTAATGTTGCTTCCCTTAAACGCTCACGAACTTTTACTGGTTGACCAATTCTAATTGCTTTTATTCCTTTATCAAGCAAGCCTTTCAATAAATTATCTACTGCTACATTTGAATCTGCTGTTGCTAATATTGGACCAACCTTGTGCTTTACCATCGTAGTTAAAATCTCTATAGCAGTATGTGTTTTTCCAGTTCCGGGGGGCCCTTGGATTAGAGTTAATCTCCTCGTCAAAGCGCCCATTACTGCTTCATGTTGTGATTTGTTTAATTTTAATTTTGAAATATCTACATTAGAAGGTACCCGTTTCGTTTTTGGTATCTCTGGTGGTCTTTCACTAGAGTTCATCACATCATGTAATGAAGCCATTAAAATATCGTCAAGAGGAGTGGGGCTAAATTCATTTAATGCAAATGAATCTAAGGCTTCTGCCATCCTGTCATGAGCAATTCTATTTGCTGCTCTATCTAATCTCCAAGTTCCTCTTCGTAAATCTTCAGGTGGTTCAGCAACAACAACACGTATCCTTTTTCTGGAACGATCTAATACTGTTCCTTCAGTCACTATTTCTGCCCAGGGTCTTTTTCGTGAGATTGTAACAATATCCCCTTGGCCAAATTTATGCCAGGGTAATTCTTGGCCGTTATCTGCTTGAAAGGTTAATACTCTTTCATTAAACAACCATCCTGAAGTCCTTCCTTTTAATTTAAACAGCACTAATCCAGCATCCTCTAAACGACGATTGCTCCATGATTTTAATCTCTCATCAATATTTTTCATTTCATCTTCTAATTCTAAATCAATCATTTTAGTATAATAAGAATGGTAATCTTGTCGTCTTGCCCATTTAACTAATGCTTGATCATTTTTTGAGTTTTCACTTTTGGATTTAGGAATAGTTGATTTAGGCGACAATCTACTCACATTTCCTCGAAAGGTTCCGGTATCACCCTTCTTGTCCATAAATAGGCCGTTTGTTATCGCCCTATGGGTCTTGTGCAATGCAATTTAAATTATCACAAGATTAGGTTGGTATTATATTCATCATTGTTCCCGACAAAAATGAGGGGGCGGAGATGGCGTTTTGGAAAAAGAAGGATATTGAATCCGAAGAAAAATGTCCATTGTGTGGTACAGTTGTTACTATTGATGATGTAGAATGCCCTCTTTGTTTTTATGAATTAAAATTAAGCCCGCGCCATCAGAGTCTAAATATTACAGCAAACGAAGAAGATAGTTTGATTCAATTATTAAATGCTGATGTTGAAGAGGAAGAGGAAGAGGTTATTCGTGAAGTTGAAGATGTGATTAATCTAAATGCTCAAGAAATCACTGTTGAAGCAGAATATGATGATGAGGAATTTATTTCTATTCCTTCGGAACATGCTCCGGAATTTGTTACCAGTAGAATGACTCCTTCTGGAGTTGTTGAAACGGATTCTGCTCCTGAGGAAATCATTGTTGAGGAAGATGACGAAGAAATAGACCTAGGAGGTATTTCGATACCTAAACCTCCCTCCCAAGAAGATATCGAATATGAAGAAGTTACTTCAGAAATTAAATCTGAAGAAAATGATAGTTCATTGTCAATAGAATTGCCTACAACTCCAGCGGAACTACCTCCACCCCCAGCGGAACTACCTCCACCACCTGCAGAATTGCCTCCTCCCCCTATGGAGCTGAATTCTCCCTATCTTGCGGAACCTACTCCTCCAGAAATTCAAAATCCCGAAAATAAGTTATTGAATAAAGGTCTAATTTGGCCATGGGCGCCAAAAGATGAATGGGATGCTAAGAATTTAAGAAAAGAGTTGTTAGAAGCAATGGCGGCTGCAAAAAATAATGATAATAAGAAAGTTGAAGGTATTTTAGAAAATATTGGACCTCATCTTGGGAAAAATATCGATTTATTATTTCACGTAGGTGTATTGTTAAAAAGACTCGGTAGGGAATATGAATTAGTACAAATGTTAACTAAAGCAAAGGCACAATTTCCAGAAAACTCAGATGTTGCAAATGCCATATCGAAATTAAGTTAGGTTGTGATTAACTGGAACGCTTCCAGCCTACAACAAAAATTAATATTGCCCATGTAGGTTTTAATTTAACTCCTATAAATAATTCAGACATCCATGGAATTATGGCTGCAATTAATGAAAATCCTGACGATCTAACCAGTGCCATGCCTTGGATAAAGACTAATCAAAAAATTAAGCCCCAAATAATTAATTTTGTCCTAGAATCTGAAATTCAAAGCGACAAAGGAGAAATTCACCTTTGGTCAATAAAAAAGGAGCCTGATGATGAATTTATAGGTTTAATTGGTGTTGATACAATGACACATCAAGGGGGAGATCTAAATTTTGGATATTGGGTTAAATATAGTTTTCAAAAAAGAGGAGTTATAACAAAAATTATTCCTGAGGTATTAAATTGGTTATCTAAAGTACACTATTCTGAAATTCTTGAAATCACAGTCAATCCAGACAATATTTCGGGGTTGGCAACTTGTAAACATATAATTAGAAAAATGAAATTAGATGAAGATGATTTTAAAATAACACAACTAATTCATCAAAATAAAAGGGTGTTATATCACACATATATGTTTCCATTAACAAAAAGTTTTGGAGAGTAAAGAAATGAAAAAGTTATTTCCAGTTTGGCTAACAATTGATTCTGACGATGTCTTTCACCATCCTAAATTTCAAGGGCATCCAACTAGGAGTAAAAAACAAATTGAAAAGAAATCAATTAGTGATGAAATGATACTCAGCTTTGAAAAATTCGATGATTGGCACCAAAAAAATCTAGAATTGCCAATTACAATATTTTTAATCGGGCAACAATTAGAATGTAAAAAATTTAAATCGTTTTTTAAAAAAATACTTGAAAAAAGTAAAAAAAATGGGGGCCAGATCACAATTGGTTGTCATGGATATACACATACATGCTGGTCTGCTTTTAAACCGAACAATGAAAAATTTAGAAATGATTTACAAATTGCAAAAAAAATAATCAAAGAGTTTGCTGAAACTTCTTGGAGGCCATGGTTTAGAGCACCTGGGGGATACATCGCACCTTGGATGGCGGAAATTCTTAAATTAGAAAAATTTGAATTGGATTCTTCAATTAATCCAACGAAATTTCTATCCATTAAATCTGGGAAATCCGAAAAAGGATTTGGGTTTAATGGATGGAATTCTGTTCATAAAGCAATGAATAATGCTGGCATTATTGAACGGCCATGGTTAACCACTTTTTACCCTGCACTTCCAGCTTGTGGGCCAGCATTACATTTCCCATTTTTAAAATATTTTGCAAACTCAACTTGGAAAAAATTTACAAATTATAGAGTTGCAATTGAAGATGAAATCAAAGATAAGAATGTTGAAATCACAACAGTGTATTGGCATCTATTGGACTTTAGTAAAAATAAGGGCAAATGGACTCCCCCAATCAATAAAAAATAATTATTCTTCTTCAAATTTCTCAATTAATAATTTCTTTTCTAATGACGTCCAAGCGCTACTTGATTTCGAATCCTCCAAATGCTCTTCTAGCAATAATTCTTCAATATTGCCCTTTCTTTTTTCTTCATCAATATTAGGAAAAATGTTTTCAAAAAATTCTGGCTTTTTCCAAATCAATAAACCAGAAAAAATGAAGATGCCCGAAAAAATAGGAATTAGCCATCCAAAAGAATTGGTTGGGATGCAACTTGAAGCTTCAGAATTACAATTTTCTGGGGGTAAAAAGCCCATAGAAAAGAGAAGGCCTGAGATTACCAATAAACCTAATCCTGTTCCTAAAAGTATTCTATGCGCTGCAGCAGCAGGCGTGTTCATAACACCGCCTCAATAAACCTTGTAAAGTAACTTATGAATTTTGTAAGGCAATAATGGCCTATTTACGGGAGTTACTTCGAGAACTCTAGCATCATCTCTCCTTCTTATGTCTTGTAATAGTGGATGACGACTTTTTTTATGCAACGTCATAAGTGATGGTTTGTCTGCTTCCAATGCTGCTCGCACGGTAGTTACAAAAAGATCTGATTCTACTGTAAATTTTCCGATTTCATCAATCATTAAAACTTCATAATTTTTTGTTGCATCCTCAATAGCTGGCACTCCAACTCTTTCTAATTCTTCAAGGTTTAATCCATATCCTAAAACTCGCATCCGAGAATCGATATCTCTGTGTGCTACAACCCCACGCTCACCTGATTGATAATTGACACATTCAAATCCTACTCTTTCACCATTATCATTTTTTATTGGCTCCATAAACATCCCGCCAACAATATTGTAATCTTCAAAATCCTCACCTTTTGAAATTAATTCGGACTTTCTTTGTTCAATCAACATGTCAACAGTTTTTTTCAAAACCCCACTTTTACCACTACGTGGCAAACCAGTTATTCCAATCTTTGGTTGTATTCCCATCTAAATAAACTCCATTAAATTGCGATTATCTGTGCTGACATTTTAGATGACATAGTAACTGATTAAAAAAGATAACTTCAACTTGAAGCATTTTCTTATTCTTCTAAATCAAGAATCTCTAAGCCTTCTTTCATCCAACTCCATCCTCTTTGACACCATTCAACTAAACGAGAAATTGAAGATTTATCCATATCAAATTTTTCTGCGATTAAATACAATGTATCTAATTCATCATCATCAATTTCCCCATCTATAGCGGACATTAATACTGAATCTCTTAAAGCTAGCTTTCCTGCTTTTTGTGACATGTCTTTTAGAGCAGATTCAAGTGTTGGAGGTTGTTTCAAATATTGTCGGATTTGTTTTCTTAAAGAGGGGGGCAACATTGCGGTTCCCATCCTTGATTCAAATAATGCCATTTCTTCAAATGTCAATTCGCCATCTATTCTAGACAAGTGGGCTAATAATTTGGCGTAAGAAAATCTATCGTCTGTTGATAATTCATGCAATTGGTCTGGTAGCATTAGCATACGCTCAGAGGTTTATGCCCATAATAGAATCGCATCAATTTACAATTTTTTATTCAAATTATACCGTTTAGTTGATTGCCGAAGAATTATTCGATAGGGTAATGGCTAAGATCGCAATGCTTGTTTCTAATCGACACGATCCTGATCCAAGAGTGCAAAAAGAAGCTGAAGCATTGACAAAAGCCGGGCATTTTGTATGTATTTATGCCTATGATCGATTACATGAAATTGATACACAAAATGAAATTATTAATGGTGTTGAAATTAAACGTATTCGGACCAACTTAGTTCCTTATGGAAAAATTTGGAAAACTGGAAAAGGATTGAGGGAATTTCGTCACATAGTTAAAAAAAGATTATTAGAAAATCCAGTGGATGTTGTCCATTGCCATGATCAAGATACTTGTTCGGTTGGTTTATGGTGGAAAAAACAAGGCCATGGAAAATTTGTATTTGATGCACATGATTTATATTGGACCTGGCTATTATTGCCCAATCCAAAATCTTTAATCAGAAAAATAGGTGCTTTTATTTTGAAAAGGAGAGATAAGAAATATGCTCAAAGCGCTGATTTACTAATTGTTGCTACAGGACAAATAGGTGGTAAAAAGGGATACCAAGANATTTATAAAAAATGGAGAGAAGAGAGTGTAGTTATTTTAAACGCTGAAAATAAATATTCANNTGCATGGNNCTATCCTGAAAAATTTACAATCGGNTACTTTGGTAATTTAAGAGATTATAATATGTTTAAATCNCTAATTGATGCTATTTTATTNATTGATGAAAATGAAAGNCCNCACCTAAGAATTGCAGGNTCNGGNGCNGCTTCAAAAGAAATNACANAAT
Source organism: Methanobacteriota archaeon (assembly GCA_002692465.1). GTDB lineage: Archaea > Thermoplasmatota > Poseidoniia > Poseidoniales > Poseidoniaceae > MGIIa-I. The sequence continues at coordinate 8,498 of NZKH01000008.1, forward strand.
TATTTGAAAGAGTCCCNGAAATTAATTGTAATATAACTGGAAGGTATTCTCATTCTCAACTTAAGTCTTTAATGGATGAAACTACAATACAATACTGTCTTTATTCTAGAAAAAGAGGGAATATTGAGTTTACAATCCCTGCAAAATTATTTTCATCTATTGCCTGTGGGAAAAAAGCGATTGTTAATTTTAATTCACTAACCTCTGAAATTTGTAATGAAAATAATTGGGGATGGGGTGTAAATGAGGAAGATGTATATGAAATTTCAAAGTTAATTAAAGAATTAATAAATAAATGGAATTCTCTTTCGGATGAAGAAAAAAAGAATCAATACCCCTTTGGAGAATTTGAAAATAATATTAATTGGGATATGCAAGCAGAAAAATTAGTTGCTGCATATAATAAAATTAGTACGCCATGAAAACGTCATCATCAATTTCTACAATTTTTTCTTGGGAAAGTAAAAAGTCTATTCCTTCTTCAATTTCGTTTTTACTAATGCCTCTTTGTGACAATTCAACAACAATCTGTTTTCCAGAAAGCCCACGATTTTCATTATTTTTTATACGCTCTAATTCCATTAAAATCAATTGACTTGTTACTGCCAATAATGGATCATCTTCAGGATGAACCGCTGAAAGATTCGGACCGAAAAAGTCAGATAAATATTTCAAATAGCTTGGTTCAATATTCTCTTCTTCCTCTTCAACAACTTTATTGATCTCATTTTCAAACTCAAATGTATCAAATAAATTTGTTTGCGCTTCTTCCTTTTCTGGCTTCTTTGGTTCCAATCTACGACCTAAATTATCTAGGCGAAAAATTCTCTGTTTTGCTCTTAATTTTTCTTTTTTGAGATCTATAGCAAGCATCTCCAATTCATCTATTGCTCTTTCATGCAGCCATTCTCTAAAATCCCATTTCGGGTTAATAGCTAACATAAGATCCCACATCCTCATTACTGAATCCGGTAATGATATCGAATCAACTTCTCCGGAGCCATGCTCATCTGGCGTATGTGAGTCTTTCATTGTACACACATTAACAAAGAAGGTTGATGAACTGTTCTCTTAAAATGCGAAATAAATTAGTTCAAGTATGGGTGGCTTTTGGGCGTGTCATGGCTGATTATTCAGTGGTATTGCTCCCGGGTGATGGTACTGGACCTGAAGTTATAGAACAAGCAAAAAAAATGTTAGATGTAATTGGTGAAAAAACATCTATTGGGTTCAATTATGAAACTATTGAATGTGGTGGAAAACATTACTTAGATACTGGGAAAGAATGGGAAGAAGGTTCTTTTGAAAGATGTAAAAATGCAGATTCAATGTTGTTAGGGGCAATTGGCTGGCCTGGGGCATTAAGAGATAATGGAGATTTAGCAGGAGGAGAAATTGTATTAGGTTTAAGATCCGGTCTAGATTTATATGCAAATGTTCGCCCAATAAAATTATTCAAAGGAGTCCAACATAAAATACATGGCAAATTCAATTCTGTTTGGGATGCTTCAAATGTTGATTTATGTATTTTAAGAGAAAATACCGAGGGACTATATTATGGTGCCTTACAAAGATCTAGAGCTAGAAGTACAGGTGAAAAAATGTTTGAATCTCCTAGTTTAGATTTCCCGGGATTAACTGGTGATATCGCTTGGGACCCTAGACCAATTAGTGAAAAGGGCTCAAACCGCATCATCTCAAAAGCATTTGAAATATCATCAAAAAGAAATGGTGCACCCATAGATGGAACAAGTAGAGTTACTTGTGTTGACAAAAGTAATGTAGCAAGGGGATGTCAATTATTTAGAAATGTGTTTGATAAAGTTGCGGAAAACTACCCAAAAATAGATACTAATTATGCATACATAGATGCTTTCACAATGTGGTTAATTAGAAACCCTGAAGAATTTGATGTTGTTGTAACATCAAATATGTTTGGAGATATTGCTACAGACTTAGGTAGTGTCTTACAAGGAGGGATGGGTATGGCAGCAAGCGGAAACATTGGAGACAATCATGCTTTGTTCGAACCTGTTCATGGTTCAAGTCCAAAATACGCTGGAAAAAATATTGTAAATCCAATTGCAACTATTAATTCACTTCAAATGATGTTAGAATGGTTAGGAAATAAACACAATGATGATTTATTAATTGAAATTAGTTCTAAAGTAAATCAAGTTGTAAGTGATCAAATTCAAGAAGGCAAAAAAATAACTTATGATTTGGGTGGAAATTCCACTACCTCTGAAGTTGGAGATGATTTAGTTAAAAGAATTACAACCTTACTTGATTGAAGATTGAAGAGTCTCATTAATAGTATCAAGAGCGACTTGCAAAGATTTTTTATTATCCCATTTTTCTCTTTTTAATCTTTGAAAAATTAATAATTTTTCTTGTAAATTGTTACTAAATCTTGTGACGTCATCAACTATTGTTATTGTAGACATTAAAGAGGAACGTGATAAAGGGTTTAAATCAACAACTATTACCTTTAACCCCATATTTACCAATGCTTCACATCGATCTCCATCCTCCAATGGAACTAATATTGCATCAGATGCTAAAATCCCATTAACATCACAAATAGCCCTAGGTCCGCTTAACCCTGGAATTAACCCATCTGCAAATGAGCCGAGAATAATTACATTATTGACTGCTCTTTCCCATTCTTCTGGTGAACGTTTCCAATTATTTGGTGGTTTAATAGATACAATCTTTTTACACTTTTCAAGATGTGCAACTAATCCTGAAATCCTTTCTGGTGTTCTATAATAGATATTTACCTCAATTGGGCAAGACAATAATGCGGCACAACCAACTAATTCTTCACCTGCCAAAATAGTAGTGTTTCCGTTAACACTAATGATTGGCCTTACAGCGGATTTCAACATTATCGCTGCTTGAATTGTTGCTTCATTAGCAATAGGAATTGTTCTTTCCCCTAACAAATAATCGAAAGCTTCTCCACGCCCGTGTGCAATCATTGCAGTACCTGCAAGTAAGCCTTTAGAGGCAGCCTCTTCTAACTCATATCTACGTTCTAATGACCTTTTGCGGGGATGTGAATCTGGAACATCGTAAGTCATCTCAAACCTCCTCAAATAATAATGACATATCCAATGGACGAGTTCCTCTGTGAATAGCGCTAGTTGAAATCACATCTACAAGCGAGTCTTTCCAGTCTTTCAAATTTTCCAAACTTATCCCCCCACTAGCCTCAAAATAAATTTTACATGTTAAGTTCAAATCTGAAATTGAAATAATAATTCTATCACAATCTTCAACACTAATATTATCCAACATTATAGTAAGTGATTTGTTATTCTGAAGTTTTTCCCAAGTTTTTGCGGCCATTACTGCTTCTTCAAAATTTCTAACTTCAATTATCACAAATGCTCCAACCTGTTTAATGTTTATATTTTCTAAAGCGAATTTAACCCTTTCAATAGAAGTGAAGTCTGAAAACTGGGCGGCCAAATCATTTTCTTTCAACATTAAGGCATCATTCCGATCCAATCTGTGAGTCAAAGCGCCCCCCATATGAACTGCCCATTTATCGAGTAATCCCCACGTTGTTTTTCTTGTAGATGCAATTGGGATTTGGCTTTGATTTGTCCAATTATTTGCTGTTGTTCCAATCCCAGAGAGCCTACCAAGAATGTTTAAAATCGGACGTTCCATTTTCAATAATTGATTTTTATCTCCATCAATTTCAACTAAAACTGACCCAGATAGAATCTTATTACCATCAACATAATTCCATTTAAGATTTAAATCCGGCGCCCAAAAATTACAAATCCTATCAACGATTTCTTTTCCAACAACAATTCCATCTTCCTTTGAAATAATTTTTGCAGATGTAATTTCAGAATTAGGTTGGATTGGATGAATGATTCCATCATCATTCAATAATGCAGTCGACCATAAATGAATGCTCTCGTCGAATCTTTGAGAAAAATCGCCTAATTCGTTAAAAAATGCTAAACTACGGTTGTGTGGTAGGGAAGAATTAGTCGGTTCCACAACCACTCCAAGAGTTAAATGATTTCAATTAATCCGTTTGAAGATAATTTAATTTGTAATATTTTCTTCATGTGGAAAACCTTTCCATTCTTTCATTTGTAAATCAAGAGTTTCAATATCTCCTTCCAAATAATTTTCAGATGACCAAGATACATCAACTGCAATCAATTTCAAATCTTTCGTTTCATTTTCCATGATTCTAAATAGTGTAAATCTCCCTCTGAAGTCCTCATTATAAGACGAATGTATGTCATCATCGTGATAAGGAGAACCAGAGTTGAAAATAGTAATTTCACACCAATCATAAACCTTAGTTGAATGAGAATGGCCATGAATATAACTGATAATATATGGTCTGTATTCTTCTATCACTTCACACAAATTCGTTATTTGTGTTTCATCCCATTCTCTCCATTCCCAGGGGCCATAATGAGCAATTAAAACCACTTTTTTATTTGTTCCAACAACATGCTCATCGAGATCATTTTTCATAAATGTCAATGCATTATGAGGGTTTCTAAAACCCCCTTCTTCATAACTCGGAACTATATCTGAAGGTGCTAAATTAAGCTGGATAAAATGAATGTTATCCCATTCCCAAGAATAATGACCATCCATTCCTGGAGCTACATTTGTTAAATTTGAACGATATTCATTTCTTATTGCTACCGAATCAATTACAGGATGATCTTGTGGTATGCGATAAAATAAATTGCTCCATTCAAAATAATCATGATTTCCATAACCTTCGTAAATTGGATATTTTAATTCATTATTGCCACATAAACCGTATCTTTCAATAAATTCTCCATATTCATCAGTAGAAAATACTCTCCCATCTCTGCCGTTTTGAGTGATGTCGCCCGC
>NZKH01000009.1 GCA_002692465.1 Methanobacteriota archaeon
GGTAAATCTCCTAATGGTGGTAAATCTCCTAATGGTGGTAAATCTCCTAATGGTGGTAAATCTCCTAATGGTGGTAAATCTCCTAATGGGGGTAAATCTCCTAATGGGGGTAAATCTCCTAATGGGGGTAAATCTCCTAATGGTGGTAAATCTCCTAATGGTGGTAATTCACCAAGTTCCTTAGTGATTTTACGATTCTTTCTTCTTTTTGCTCTTAATTGCTTACCAGTTAATTCTGAATCGTCAAGAGGTTCTTCTTGATTTAATTCCAATACAATTTCTTCCTCTACTTCTTTAACTTCTGGCTCTATTGAAACTTCTAATTGTATTTCTTTTTCTTCGGCTTCTTCTGAAATCAACTCTATATCATCAGTACTTTTACTTATAGAAACTACAACTTCTGTTTTTCTTCTTCGGTAACTTCTCTTTAGTTTTGTACCAATGATATTAATTGTTAAAATAATTACCAAAGACAATGTTGCCAAACCAATTACCCTAACGATAATACCTAAAGCAGAATCATTTGGTAAACTATCTTGTAATCTCTCCCAAAACGACTTTTCATTAGGTGAATTAATTCCTTGTTCAATAATTTGTCTTACACTTAATAATCCCTGATCATTATAATAAATAAAATTGGAACCATCATCAACTTTATCTGCAGCAAAGAACGTCCCTTTAGTTAGTCTAACAGATAACGAATGTTCTTTTGCATTATTTTCATCAGAAATCATTCCATACAAGATTACTTCACTTCCAAGTAATACTGAATCATAATAAATTTGAACACCCCTATTTGTAGTTTCTACCAATTTAATATGCTCTATTCCTGGCGCTGAAGTAATTTGTTTATCTTCCTCACTCCACGATTTATCTGTAACCCAAGTAACTAATTTGGCATCTTGACCACTTCCTTCTTTCCAAGCAGCAATAATAACATCATCATCACCATTAGTTCTAATTTTAATATTTGCAAGTGATCCATAATCACCAACATCTGAACCCCAACCCCAAATACCAGATTCAGGTTGACCCTTGATGTAATTCAATCCAAGCCTTAACTCCCCAGTTGAATCAGTTCTGCGCTCTTGGAAAAGTATGTGGAAATCATTACCTACTCCAATTACAACTGGCTCAACTTCATCTGATTGAATGTCTATATCAAACGCCACAGATGGTGAAAGAACCCATGAACTATTATCCAAAGGTGTTTCAGTAGATAATAAAAATATGGAAGTTATATCTTCATATGAGCCACCCGAATAGATGTCACGATGATACCCTGCAATTCCAAATTTACTCTCATGATTACTAATTCCTAATCCAAAATAATAACCTTGATTTAATCTAATTGCAGGCATCAAGTCATTTACTTGTGAAACTTGCCCGTCTTCAAAAATTACCATATGAGATATTGTCATTCTCAAGTGGCTTTGATTATCTAAATAACGTCTAGTCCAGACAACATGGCTTGCATCTCCCTCTGAATAAATTAATGCTTCACCTGCAAACGTATCGTCTAATAATACGTCATTCAATAATTTTTGAAAACTAGAAACTGTTCTAAGGTGTAATTCTCCATCGTAAGAAGTTAGCAAATGCCCTGTATTCTTAACTGCCGCATATCCCAACAAAATTTCATCATCTAATAATGTTAGAGTGACATTTGCACTTAACTGCACATCATCAACAATAATTCCAAATTCAAGTTCATTATTCTCTAAATTTACATCTAATGAATTATTCGTAATTGTTAATCTAAATTTATATCCTCCGACCTCCGATAAAACATATTCAAATGGAGTTACATATTCCTTCAAACCTGAACCAAAAACATTAACAATTGAAGTTTCATCAACTATAGTCCATCCCTGAGATGTTCTTTGTTCCAAAAGTAGAGATGCAGAACCAGAATTACTCACACCAAGATTCTGTACCGCTACATGAATGAAAAATGGTTCATTGGGCTTAGGAATTACATATTGCTCTTGAATATTCCTAATTTGTACAGCACCTTGACTTAAGGAAAGGTCTACTCCCTCTATGTATTCAACTACGTTAAAACTAATTTTTTCAATATTATTTTCCACATAATTTTCTTCAAGTTCATTGTTNGAATCAAGNGTAATTGTAATCTCTTGNTTTTCGCCNAGAANGTTAGGTGCCCAACCNGGGATAATTANTTCNCGAATTTCTCCNATTTCCATTTTATCTAAAATTGTGGATGCTGTTGCTCCGGCTCCAGAAACTTCAACNNAAACAGGATCTGAAATNGCATCACCNCTATTTACAACAGTTACTTTTACTTCTAGTAAATTATTCAAAAAGGTTTCATCTACAGGCAATCCGCCATCAAGTATTTCTGTTTCAGCATAAAAGTCTAAATCGGGAGCATAAGGCAAATTATCTACCTCATACATAAACCCTTGAGCTGCTCCTATTCTTCCAGAAGCATTGACTACCCTAACTTCCACGTCATGTAAACCGTCAATCACTTCATTAGAATCCCAATCAAAGTTCCAAAACCCATTTTCTTGTCTAGGATACCCTGCATTACTAGAGATATTTGTTCCAATTTCCCAATCTCCTGAATCTATTCTATATTCAATTAATTCTGGTTCTACTCCTGCAAACTCACCTTCAAATTCTACAATTCCACTTATTGGAGAATGATGAGATGGTTTATCAATGTCAATATTATAATACCCAATATTTGGAATTACCCAACTTAATCCTACTAGGGAATTTCCATCTTTAGCTGTAACCGTAATCTCATGATTCCAATTATTTCCATTTTTGTTCCGATTAGCATACCAATCATAGTTATTTAATTGGACATCAAAACTCCATTTATTGTCTTCTGAAACATTTAATTCAGGTGAACCATCCCAATGGTAAAGATATTCTGTTTTCCAATCTGGATTACCCGAAGATCCTGCATTATATAGCCTCGAACCTGTCCAATTAATTGTTAATGAGTCAAAAGTATAATTTTCTGTGGGGATAACTTCTCCCATTATTCTAATCTCATCATTTTCAATCATCCAAGAGGCATTGTTTGGTGAGGTTATATCAATTAATATAGCGTCTGGAGGAGTTATTGAAACATCACCGCCGAATAATTCTACCATGTCAATATATCCAAATCCCCATTTCTCATTCCAATCTGCATTGGCCTCATTAGATGTTGCTGAAACACCATCTGGAAGTGTTGTTGTATTTCTTACAAAATCTTTTACTAAATAAGCATTTAATTGTTCTTCATCGTCATCCCAAAAATCATTCCAATTCTTCTCTAAAAGGAGGGCTATCATTCCAGAAACATGAGGTGTGGACATACTTGTTCCAGTCATTTCTGTATAACCGTCATCCGCCAAAACAGGATCTGCTCCAGGGATTGGAACTGAAGGATCTGCAGCGTGCATTGGTGCGTTAATGTTGGTTCCAGGTGCAACAACATCTGGCTTTAATTCATCCCAGGGGTTATCATCACCATCATCAACCCTTGGTCCATAATTAGAATATGATGCAATTTCATCATCTACTCTATCAATTGAACCTTTATCATTTACAGCACCTACTACCAGTGCTGAATCCGCAGATGCTGGAGCAGGTACTTGCTTTGCACCATTATTACCAATTGCAACTACGCAAACTATTCCTGCGGCTGTTGCTTGATTAACCAATCTGGAATTTGTAGAGTTACCATCATCTCCGGGATCATTAGTATCGAGGGCGTTAAACGATCCAAAGCTCATAGAAGCAACTTGAATTCCTTCACTACTTTCGTTATTACCCCAATCTGTATTTACATTATTGATCATCCATTGGATTCCATTTGCAGATGCCTGATTATTGGTTCCACCTGTATCAGTTAACACTTTGATATCCACAAGATATGAACCTGGAGCAACTCCGACATTGTTCGTCCCTCCACCTGTACCAATTGCTGTTCCTGCGACATGAGTCCCATGTCCATCTCCGTCATTTGGATCTTCAGTGCCGTCAACAGCCGAAGAGAATGAAGTTCCATCATAACCTGCCACCCATTTTTGATCATCATAGCTTGTAGCATCTCCGTCTGGGTCATCATTTATATCATCAAAATCATTCAATGATGTGTGTTCATTATCTACACCAGTATCTAAAACTGCCACAACAATTCCTGAGCCATAATACCCAGCACCATGACCCGATTCTAAGTAAACATCACTTGACCTTGCCTTAACAGCAGCTGCTGAAACGTCTAAGAATGGTTTGTAAACATCTTGCATTTCAACAACAACCACTCCTTCTAAACTCCAAATATCAAATAATGCTGAAATTGAAACATGGTCTACAATTATTGTATCTACGGAATTTAATTGCATAAACCAGGCGTCTCCCTCGACACCTGTTGGTTCTACCCACCCGTGTTTAATTAATACAGATTTAAGATTGGAAACATCTTCAGAAGTTGGAGCCCAAGCATAATTAACGTATATTGCAACTGTTTTTCTTCCATCTTCTCCGATTATTGCAGTTGTAGACACACTTTCTTTTTCACCTACAATTATTCTTTGTAATCTATCATCCATCCCGTTATTGTCACGATCTGGTGAATAACCAAACCACCAACCATATTCTTCTGCCGCTGGTTTATCTCCCCTTTCTGGCAATCTAAGTGGAGTATCACAAGGCAATTGTTCATTTTCATAATTACACATTAATGGAGGTAATCCCTCTACTAAAATTGCGGGTACTTTTTCTGATTCGACCATAAATTCTTCATCTTTTAAATTTGATAATTCACCCGAAACCCCAATTCCAATATCTGCAAAAAATAAAATTAAAACAATCAAAAATGCAGTTCGGCGACTCACTGAATTGATGAACAACATGGACACCTACGGTGTCCCACCTACATAACCACGCTATGAGTGTTACGAACTATTGACCTAAGGCCAACTGAAATTACACGTTTTAAGGGCACATTGAACACTTGGGCCTTCTGATAAATTTTTAACTTCTAATTGATCATCACATTCAGGACATTTTACGACTAAAACTAATTTTTCCATCCATGCTTCTCGTGTTTCGATTTCATCTCCAGCTATACGCAATTTTTCTAGAACACTATGAATCTTGGCGTCCGAACTATTTTTTGACCAAGGGTCCAAATCTAATGATTTCATTAAATTCCTTTTTTGCAATTGTAATGCAGAACTTATTCCTCCTTGTGATGGTCCTGAATCTACAACATCTAATGGTGTGGGTCCATTCTTTGCAATTGGCCTAGCAACTAAATAACAAACTAAAAAACCACCTAAATGGGCAATATGGCCCACATTACTCCATTCGCCCATCCCATAAACTGAAAATGCTCTAGCAACTTCAAGGCCAAAATAAATCAGGGCAATCATAGAAATTGGCCATTTTCTAATTAAAATAAATGGAAATTCAATTTCATCTTTAGGCCAACATGCAAGATATGCTCCAAGTAATCCAAACGCTGCACCTGATGCACCCAAAGCCGGAACTGTAGAGCCTGCATTAAAAATCACCCAACTAATACTCCCACCTAATGCTCCAACCAAATACACAAGCATGAATCTTCTATTTCCAAGTCTTAATTCCAACGGGATTCCAACCAAAGCAATTACAATTACATTTGAAAGAATATGAAAATAATCAGCATGCAACCATGTTGCCGTTAACATCCTGTGTAGTTCAATAGTTTCCCATGCAATGTTTGGAATTGTAACTAACAAATTATGGGGATCTACATGTATACCAGAAATTGAATAAATTAAATCAAAAATTCTTTGTAACAAAAAAGTAACCAATAATGAAATTGTTGTTGCAAGAGCAAAACTAGTCTTATTTTTATATGCAAAAACAAAAGGAGATATGGCCGTAGAAATAAGCAAAAATAATCCAATCCAGTGGGGAAAATCCATCTCATACCATAATGACATTTTGTCCGCTCAATCAATGCTAAAGAGTTCTTGTTTGTTGAAGTTCTCCTAATTTATCCTAAAACTATGAAGGTATAGGTTTTATGAAACGATGTCGAGACGCAATATTTGAGGAACATGTCATTGGGTGATGATTTTTGTATTGTTTGTGGAGGGAAACCTCCGCTTTACATAGACAGATTGTGTGAATCGTGCTTACGTGTTCGGCATACCATTTCACAAATTAGCGACAGAATCCAATATACACGATGTTCTCGTTCAGGTACCATTCAAACAGATCAGGGTTGGATTGAACTCAGTGATCAAGAATTGCATGATTTACTTGTACAAAAAAATCTTGAAATTCATGAAATCGCCGAAGAAGTAATTGTTGATATTGCTGCTCAAAAAATTGATGATAGAAATACTAGATTATTAATTCACGTTGAGGGTATAATAGCAAATCTTCCTTTCGAAGATGACCATGAAACAATCATTAGATGCTCTAACGGAGTTAGCCCCTCTGCTTCTAGGCAAGCTGGAAATTATTTTGAAGCAACAGTTCAACTTCGTTCAATTGGAAGAAAACTAGATGATTCAGAATTAAAAATACTTAGAGAGAGTCTTACAAATTTAATTGAAAACTTACCAAAAGACCCTATGCATTTTATCACTAAAGAAGGACCAGTTCAAGGCGGTTATGATGTTGTTTTTGGATCAAAAGGGCTTGCTCGTTCCTGGGCAAGAGAATTGACAAAAAAATGGGGTGGGCAAACAAAAGAATCTAACAAAATTGTTGGAAGAAAAGATGGTAATGACGTTACAAGATTAACTATAGTTTATCGTAAACCAGCATTTGATGTTGGAGATGTTCTTTTGTGGCGTTCTGAATATTTCCGAGTTTTCGCTTGGCTTCCAAATGGTGTTACATTGTTGAAAATATCTCAAAATCATAAGATTGGTGCATCATGGAGAGATTTAGAAAATGCGCAAGTAATGAGTAAAAATAATGACCACAAAACAGTAATACCACTAAATGTTGATTCTCAAATCATTGAATTTTTAGATGAAAATGATTGGAAAACTAAAATGGTTCAATTACCCTGGGATTGGGAAGATACTAGAGAAACTGTAGAACTTGCATACATTATCGATGAATGGATTTCATTGCCTAGACTAACTTCTCAGGGAGATGTTCAAAACCAACTATTAGATGGCAATGACACGGAGGAGTGATTATTATGGACGAGTATAACATTTCAGAATTAGCAGAAAAATTAGACTCTGACGGTATGCTTGATTCACTCCGAAGTTTTGTAGATGATTTAGTACAATCATTCACACAATTTGATTTTGAAGTCCCTGAATGGATGGATAAAATAGGTTCAACTCATTGGGAAGGAATATTATGCCTTGGAATGGGCGGTTCTGGTGCTGCAGGAAATTTTTTGAAAACTCTTTTTGATGCTGAAGGGAACATCCCCATTATTGCATGGAGGAATTATGAAATCCCCCAATGGTGGAATAAAAATTGGTTAGTAATTGCCACATCATATAGCGGCAATACTGAAGAAACTCTTGATGGAGTAAGCCAAATCATAGAAAATGATGGCACAATAATCACCATTTCATCGGGAGGGATGATGGCTGGTTTGTCAGAAATGAATGGAAATGCACATCATATTTTTGTTCCCGGTGGTAGAAGTCCAAGGGCTGCATTTGGATACCTATTTGGCACACAAATAGCACTTGTATGGAAACTATATTTGCTAGAAAGACCAAATAAAAATAAATTAGAAGAGATGCTTTCAAGACTTGCAGATGAAATTGATAATTCTGATTTTGTTAAGAATCAAAATTCACCCACTCTTGAACTTGCAAATGAATTATTAAAAACACCTATTGCAATAATATCTAGTGCAGAAATGGGTATTGCAGCAGAAAGATTTGCAACACAAATTAATGAAAATGCAGGAAGATTTGCTAGGTTTTCTATTTTGCCTGAAATGAATCATAATGAAATTGTTGCTTGGGGACTTAAAGGAGATATTAAAGATCCTTTGACTAGTTCACAAGCAACAATAATATTAGATTCCCCTCAAATTCATCCGAGGAATGAAGTAAGAATGAAATGGTTCACACACTATGTAAATTCGCAATCAGCATGGAAAGTCCGTGCAGAGGGTGAATCTTTGTTGGAATGCCTATTACACATTTGTATTTTGATGGATTGGACTAGTTGTGCATTAAGTTTGTTGCATGAAAAAGACCCTTCATCAATTCCAAGTATTAATTCATTAAAAAGGCATCTTTCTGACTAATATAATGGCCCTAATACAAGCCTTGGGTCTGGATATTTCTTTATTGCCAACTCTCGCTCACTTGGTTTAACTACACCAGGTAAATCACAATTCAAAGGTTCCTCTAAAGAAAGTTGGAAATGAACATGAGGTTCCCAACCTCCATTTTCATGTTTATCACCCAACCAACCAATCAATTGTCCAGTTTCAACTGCATCGCCAACTTTGATCTTTTTCAGAGATTCTGAGCTTAAATGTCCATAAAGCGCCCATAATGTTGTTCCATTAAAATCATGCTCCATGATAATTACATTCCCATAATCTCCTTCTGATGGCAGATATTTTTTATCAAAAATTTTACCACGATAAAATGCAAAAACAGGAGTCCCTACAGGGCCGCCAATATCGATTCCAACATGATGAGTTCTCTCTCCTTCAAATAATTCTGATTCATACAACCCTTTCCTATTTTCATCATATTTTCCAACAGAATACTCATGAGGTGATGTTTCAATTCCATTAGTAAAATCATGTACATGATATAATTCTGGCAAATCTACAATAAAATGAAAATCGTAACCTTGAAAGTCGAGAGGTTTGCTTTCTTCCATTGGTACTACTTTGTAGGTCAACAATAATAACTGCTCGCCATATTTTTAATTTTTAATCGCAATGTTATCATAACGTATTGCATGTGCCCTGATTAGGTGAGGCTTTGGGTAACGTAAGTGTATTGACAAATGTCACATTAAAACAATTGATAGAAGAAGCCCCAGTACGTTGGCCAACACTTTGGGACGAAAACGTTGAAAGAACAAATTGCTTAATCTTACTACCAAGAAAATCAAGGCCAGAGATAGAACAACATGGATTTTATGTAGAACACAAACATCCTGTTTTTGCATTGTTCTATAGGCCAAGAGATGAAGCAAATACAATACGTTCCCGTGGGATTGATCCATTATCTGCATCTTATCAATTCCTAAATATTGCAGTAAGTGATTTGGAATTGTGGGTTAATGACCTAGTTTCAAATCAAGATTATGAAAAGATCACTACAATAATTGAACCATTGCCATCTAATGCAATTTCCTCAATTAGACTCGGTTTTGAAGCTTTTGAGATGACTACATATGCTCACAAATCATTAGATTACTTTGGCAAGTTACCATTAGTAATGCCACCATCTAGTTTAGTTTCTAAAGCATTCTTATCTATTCCAGACATTGTTCCAATAACTCCAACAATTGCAGAACCCGAAGAAATAAAGGAAATTGAAGAAGAGGTACAAGATATGCCTATTGTTGAGGAAGAGCCAGCAAAAGAAATAGAAGAAATTAAAGAAGAAAAAATAGAGATAGAAGTTGAAGAAGTTAAAACACCAGCACCGACAAAAGCTATTGTTGAAGAGCAAACCTCACTACCAGGAGTTGGAGTTGAATCAGAATTTAGAATGATTGTTCAAAAATTAATTGCAGAGGGTTTAGATCATCAGGCAATTATGGAAAATACTGAATTCCAAGATATTAGTGACAGAGCCACTGCTGCAGGAATTAATACATGGGAATTGTTCCTAAAATTAGCCACTTAATCGCCGACAGTTTCAATTGCGAATGATTTTTCGATGTAGGTGAGCACAATGCCTTTTTGTACAAATTGTGGTATGGAAAAAGAGAATGCTACCAAATTTTGTAGGAATTGTGGAGAAAGAGGCATAGACAAAAGAACCTTATCCGCATTAAAAATTGAAGCAGATCAAATCAATCTAAAAAAGGGTGGAAATGAAGCAATTAATGAAAGCATGTCTACATTAGATGCAATCGAAAAATTTAGAAGAGAAGCTGACGAATTAGCAAGAAGGAAAAATCAACAAAATTAGGATGAATATGGGCTTCAAAAAAACATCTTGGATGAATAAAATAGCAATGGGAGAAATTCCCAAACATAAACATCTAGCAATTCTTCTTTCACTTCTACCCCAACAAGAAAAAAGAAATTTGGAATTAGAGCAATATACAACACCTGGTGAACTTGCATCTAAATGGATTCATGAGATTAATAATGCAAGTGAAAAAGGGATAGCTAATTTCGATATTATTGATATTGGGTGCGGAAATGGCATCTTAGGACTAGGATGTGCCTTACTAGGAGCAAAAAGTCTAACCTTAATTGATAGTGACCCTGAGGCCATCGAAATTGCAAAAAAAAGTCAATTAATGCTAAGTGAAAATGTAAATTTGAAAACACCAATAAAGTTTATCAACGCACATGTAGGCAAAGAATATATTGAAATTCCCGAAAATACATTGATTATTTCTAACCCTCCATGGGGAACTCAAAAACATAAAGCAGATCGCCCAATCTTAAATCAGATATTTGATTCAAATGCTGAAGAAATTCACATAATGCATACAAGCAAAAATAATCATCTAATTCCTTTTGCAAAAGATAAAGAATGGGAATCTAAAGAAATAATTAAAAGTGATTTTATGATTCCTGCTTTATATCAACATCATCAACAAAAAAATGTTACTACAGAGGTAATTTGTTGGAAGTTCTTCAAATCTCCGAAAGGGGAGGTTTAACAAGCGGAAGTAAGACGGCCATTTGAGCAAGAGATGGGCGCTGCATTCATTACACCTGGTGAAATCATTGAAAATTCATCAAATTTAACGCCGGGTAAAGGCACAATAGAACACGAAGGAAAAATTATTGCAATGGTTCAAGGCAATGTAATAATTGATTCAAAATCAAACACTGTTAGTGTAAAAAATGATGATGATGTGCCGACTCCAAAAGTTGGAGATTATCTAATTGGAGTTGTTGATAAATTAGGAGAAAAAGCCGCAACAATAAGGATTATTCAAATTGAAGGTGACGGGAGAAGTATTCTACCTGAACATCAATATGCAGATATTTATGTTGCTGGAATTGTAGATAGATTTCTTCCAGCACCAGTCGATGCTATGAGAAGAAGAGATCTTGTTAGAGTTAAGGTAACTGAAATAAACCCAGTTCTAAAGGTAAATACTAGAGATGATGAAAATTGTGGTGTATTATCAGCATTATGCCCTCAATGTGGTGAGGATCTTTATGCAAAACCTGAAGGAGACAAGAATGTGCATTGTCCACAATGTGATTATTCAGGATATCGAGTTTTATCAAATGGTTTTGGACATGGTTACAATCTAGAAAAAAATGGTGCTGCAGCATATAATAGATTGAAACAACGTTGGTCAAAAGAATTTGATGAAATTTTCAAAGCGGGTATTCCAGCAAGAAGTGTGCTTCTCAGAGCAGACCATCGTTTTGATGGAAGAAAAATTACTAGGCCTAATTTCGAAGGTTCTGGGGGAAATAATCAAAGAAATGAGCGCCCCAAGGGAACTAAATTATTTGTTGGTGGTTTAGCTAGAAGCATTGATACTGAAAGATTAAAAGAAATATTTTCAAAACATGGAGATGTAATTGATGCAATTGTAATGACTGACAAAGAAACTGGAAACTCAAGAGGTTTTGGTTTTGTTACCTATTCGGGCAAAGCATCTGCTGAAGTTGCAATAAAAGAATTACATAAGTTTGAATTAAATGGAAGAAAAATTACGGTAAATAATGCTGATGATAAATCTTCATCAAAAAGAGAAAAGAAACCCTCTGGAAAGAAAATCTTTGTTGGAGGATTAGATTGGAATGTAGACGAAAAACAATTAAAAGAGTTGTTTTCAAAGCATTGTAAAGTAATTGAAGTCTCAATTCCACTTAACAGAGAAACTGGTAAAATTAGAGGATTTGGATTTGTAACTGCATCTGAAGATTCTGCAGATAAAGCAATTAAAGCACTAGATGGATTTGAATTAAATGGAAGAAAAATTGGTGTTCGTGAATCTGAAAATAAATCCAAACAAAAAAATAACAAAAATCAACGTTCATCAAGAGAAATGCAAGCTCGAAGAGAGGAAGGTATCGAGGATTAAATATGGATAGCCAGGACTCCTACTGGCTATTAATAGATGGCTATGAAGATGAGCCAGCAGCATTTGGTGTTCCTCCATACATTGGATTTCATTGTAGGTATATTGCAGGCGTATTTGAAAAAAAGAACATCCCTTACAGATATATGACAATAGATCAATGGAGAATTTCGAAATTTCATGATTTTGAAAAATTAGCGGGGCTTGTAATTCTTGCAGGTGCAGTTGTTCCAGGAAAATATCTAAGAGGAACCCCCATTAGTCTAAATGAAACTGAAAGAATAATTAGTTCAACACCTATTTCATTGCCCGTACTTTGTGGAGGATGGGCAATCAGAGGATGGAGACATCAAGGTTGGAGTCCTTTACGAAAAAACCTATTTTTAGCGCTTTGGGATACGGATGCAAGCTTAGATTATTATCTAGACAATTCACAATGGAAACACATCAGAAGAACTGCAGAACAATGGGATGAATGGGCAAAAGCCGGTGCATCTTCTAAGGCAGTCACAGAACATCCTGATTTAGATGGACCACTAACATACGAAGTCGAAGTTTATCAAGGGTGTGTTCGTTTTAAAAATGGATGCAAATTTTGTCTTGAACCGAAGAAAGGGGTTCCATTATGGCGTAAACCAGAGGACATAATTTCGGAAGTAAAAACTGCTTTGGACAATGGAGTCAGGAATATACGTCTTGGTGGTATGACAGATGTGTATACTTATTTGGCTGAAGGAGTAAAAGAATTAGAATATCCTATTCCAAATCCAAAACCGTTAGAAAAATTACTTTATGGCTTACGTGAAGATGAACGTGTAAATATATTACATGTAGATAATGGAAATCCAAGTATTATCGCTGAAAATCTTGAACCTAGTACTGAGATTACAAAAATGCTTGTCGATACGTTGTCCGATGGCGCAATTCTTTCTTTCGGTTTAGAAAGCGTTGACCCTAAAGTACACAGTTCTAATTGGTTAAATTGTGATCCTCAGCAAGCAAAAACTGCAATTAAGTTGATTAATGAATATGGAAAAGAAAGAGGTGAAAGAGGTCTTCCAAAATTATTGCCAGGATTAAATTTTATAGCAGGTTTGCATGGAGAAGTTCCTGAAATAACCTATGATTTAAATTTAAAATTCCTTTCACAATTAAAGAATGAAGGTTTGTGGTTAAGAAGGATAAATATTAGACAAGTTGAAGGTGAAGGTTTTCAAGAGATACCTACAAAAGAATTTAATGAATTTAAATCAAAAGTAAGAAATGAATTTGATGGACCTCTACTTGAAGAAATGTTCCCGATTGGAACGATATTGAAAGATATCTGGTGGGAATCCCATGACAATAGAACAAGACTTCCAATCCACCTTACAGAAAAGCATCTTTCAAGCGATATTTACGGAAACGCAGGGATCACGTTTGGCAGACAAATTGGTGCTTATCCGATTTTAATAGGTGCAGAATATCATATTCCTTTAGAAACAAAATCAAATGTGTTAATCACAGGCCATGGTAAAAGGAGTATTACTGCAGTTGAAACTGGTTTAGATATCAATTTGGTTAGTCAGCATCAATTAGCTGCAATACCTGGAATCGGAACTAAAACCGCTTGGAAAATAATTTCTGCAAAAGCCAAAAGGTTGTCCAAAAATAGAGAGAAAAAGCCATTTGAAAATTTAGAAGATGCTTTTTCTGCAATTGATATACAAATTCCAGAACTTGCATCAAAAGTTCTTAATTAAATAAAAAATATCACCATTAATGGAAAAATCAGGTCTTTTCCAACAATGGCATCTCAAATGCTAGAAGCCTTAATCCAGCAAAATTAAGTAATCCAGTAATTGGGTTAAGAATTATTGCCATCAATAAATCATCAAATCCAAAAACATCAACTAAAACATAGATTGAAACTGTACTCAAAACCATTACTGAAGAGTATACAATCATTGCTCTGAACAAACTCTTCTTGTATATCCCCTCTTCCACAGAAAAAGTGTATTTTCTATGTAAATGATGGGCCATAATTGAAGTTGCTAAGTACGAAATAAACCAAGCAATTGCAACATCTAATGCAGGATAAATTTCAGGTTGAAGATATCTTATTAATGTGAATAAAAAAAGCATTACACCTACATTAAAAATTCCAAGAAGAGCAAAACGAGTTAACTCTCCACTTAGTTCTTTTTTTGAGACGGTTAACTCTACACTCATTTGTTTAGGGATAGCACCCCATACGTTATGCTTTTCTCTATTGACTTATTGGTTTGCTTATGGATGCTAGCATTACGGAGTTAATTCGTCAATCTGCAACCAAATTGAAAGAGAAATGTGATGAACTTACTCCCATTCTAATTAATGAACAATCAAAAATTAGTGTGATTTACAATCCACTAAATTATGCTTGGAATCCTCATAATGCGTACATAACTAGATTTTCAGGAAATGGTGCTAAAATTTTGATGATGGGTATGAATCCAGGACATGGAATGGGGAATACTGGAGTTCCTTTTGGATGTCCAGAACAGGTAAGAGAATTTCTTAGAATTCAAAACTTAATTGTAGAACAACCAAAAATGAATCATCCAAAAAGAACAGTAATTGGTTTAGAACAACCTAAACCAGAAGTTTCTGGAAGAAGAATATGGGGTTTACTCAAAGAGCTTTTTGAAACTCCGGAAAAAACAAGTAAACATATCTACATAGTCAATCATTGCCCATTATGGATGTTTAATGAAAAAGGGCAAAATATAACTCCTGAAAAATTAACAGGTGATTCAGCAACAAAATTGTATGAGGTTTGTGATCAGCATCTACGTGAAGTTATCGAAATTATGGGTATTGATGTTGTTATTGGTGTTGGAAATTATGCGGCATCTCGTGCTACAATCGCATTAAAAGACGTTGATGTTGTTATTACAAAAATACCTCATCCAAGTCCTGCAAACCCTTTAGCAAATCGTGATAAAGGCGAATTTTGGAAAAATATTGCAAAAAATGAAATTTTAAGTCATATGTGAAATATCTGCAAAATATTGTAAATCGTCAGCACTTTCGGGAATCTCTAAAATTGGTTTTTCATTTTTATCAAACATCATAATTGAAATGTGTGGTTTTTTACCATCTGCAATAATAATTGAATGTATTCTAGGTGAATTATTACCTGCTGAAGGGCCCTCTCTAGCGCCTTTTTTAACAACCTCAAGTATCTGTAAAAATATATCTTTTAATCTTAAATCCCATACCCCATAATAAAATCTAGGCCATTCCTTCCAATTATCCATAGCACAAAAAACTTCAAATTGAACATTTGAAAATACTTTTGCTGCTAAAGAATACACCCAATCATCTTTATTAGTTACAATAAAATCATCATTCCAAAAAATATGTTTCCAAGTCACGTACTATTAATCAAAGTCCTTAGTTCTTGAACTCTTCGTTTTTATGTTCATTTTAGAATGCCAGGATCAAAGGATGGTATCTGTTGGTTTGGTTGTGCTTCATAACGATTTATTTGTGGTGGAATTGGTAAATTTTGAATCGATTCTCCGGGATTAGGAGACGAAAATGGAGGAGGCCCATTACGACCTCGGCCAACCAAAAATCCAATTGCTAAAATAATAATCATTAATGCTCCTAACCCTACAATACTATTGGTAGATAGATCAAAAGATTCTGAAGCAGCTTCTGTTCCTTTTTGAGAAACATCTGTATTATCATCTTCATTAATTTCAGTATTATTTACAAAAATGTTTTCCACTGGTATTTCATTAATTACAATTTGTTTTGTATCACACACAGGTTCTGCTGATTCTCCTATTGCACAAACTTCAACATCATATGTTCCAATCTCTAAATATGTGTGATATTCTGAAGATTCTATTGTTTCACTAATACTGCCATCTCCAAAGATCCATTCATAACTAATTAAATCGTCACTTGCTCTTGACCATTCAGCATAAGCTGCAACTGAAATTTCATTATTCACAAAGCCACTATTAGGAACGGTAACTAAAACTAATTGAAGTTTTAATTCTGGTTCAGGTTCTGGTGGCTCTTCAGGAGGAGATAATCCCTCATCGATATAACCATTGCAATTATCATCAATTTGATTCCAACGCTCTGGTTGAACTGGATTAATACTAATATTTCCATCATCACAATCAAGATAGTCTCTAAATCCATCCCCATCATAATCATAATTTCCAACCAATGGATCTGTATGGTGAATTAGAATCTCATCTCCATCAGTTAATCCATCACCATCTGTATCCATAAGTAATGGATCTGTACCATATTGCATGACTTCTGTAAGGTCATATAATCCATCACCATCAGTATCCATTCCAATAAAATCTTCATCTATTAAATCGTCACAATCATCATCAATTCCATTTATTCTTTCAGGAGCATAAGGATAAATCATAGCATCTGTTTCATTACAATCAATAAACCAATACCAACCGTCCATATCCAAATCCTGATCAAAATATAATGGGTCAGAGCTCCAATTTAAGACCTCATCTCCATCAGTCAAACCGTCTGCATCAGTATCAGGATTTGTGTAATTTGTCAGATATATGTGATATTCATCCCAATCTACCAAACCATCTAAATCAGTATCTGTATTATTGAAACCTTCATCAATTTCATCATTACAATTATCGTCAATTCCATTCAAAAACTCATAGGTAGCGGGATTAATTAACGAATTAGTGTCATTACAATCCCAAAACCAATACCATCCATCTGAATCCTCATCGGCATCAAATACTAATGGATCAGAATAGGACACTGTTACTTCATAACCATCGTTTAATCCATCACCATCTGTATCAATCAATAATGGGTCTGTTCCATAAATTAAAATCTCATCTCCATCCATTAACC
The DNA here is from genome assembly GCA_002692465.1 of Methanobacteriota archaeon. Taxonomy (GTDB): domain Archaea; phylum Thermoplasmatota; class Poseidoniia; order Poseidoniales; family Poseidoniaceae; genus MGIIa-I. The sequence continues at coordinate 17,095 of NZKH01000009.1, forward strand.
AATCGCCATCAGTATCAGCTAGCAATGGATCTGTGCCAGTAGTCAAAACTTCAATTCCGTCTAATAATCCATCATCATCTGTATCTGCATCATTAGGATCTGTTCCATACAATGATTCTTCTTCAGAAGTCAATAAATTATCTTGATCTGGGTCTCCATCTAACTCAGCACCATATATTGTCATTCTCCAATTATTCCAAGTCCCTGTTGTCCCTGAATCCTTATCTCTAACATTTAATGTCCAAATACCTGCAGAATCTTCATCCCAATTAAGTACTGTAGAGAATCTCCAATTATTGTAATTATTTCCATTATCTGAACGCTCATTTGCCAAATAAGATACTGTTCCAGAAGGGGATACTAAACTTACTTCTAAATCACCTCTAGCATTATGATCTGCATCAAAAATAACTTCAACAGTTTCAACTGAAAGACTTTCAGAAATTGTAATTGTATCTGAAAGACCATTGTTAGTATTATCTGGAATATTACCATTTACGGAAAGCACACCAGTATCAACTATGGTTTCAGCAGCAACTGTATTCCAAGTTGATGCAATATCTACTACAGCACCTGCATCAATTACTCCAAATCCGTATTTATGGCTAATTTCATGCCCTGCACCATTTGTGGCCCAACCAGAATCAGAAGCATCATTTTGACGAGAAGATTGAACTAAAATATGCTGAATATCCCTCCATGTCAAATTAGAATTTGCTTCCAAGGCTAAAGCGATGACACCACTCACTAAAGGTGTAGCAGATGATGTGCCACCAAAATCATCAGTATAATCTCCATTTGAATAACCCCAATTACCTTCAATATCTGTAGTATAAATTCCATCTCTACCATCACTTGGAGCTGCCACTAAAATGTTAGCTCCAGGCTCTGCATACCAAGATTGTGAACCTCTATCATGCACTGCAGTTACTGCAATTGTATACCTACTATTTGCATAACCATCTAAGTTTGAGTCATCATTTGATGCTAATCCATTTCCTGCAGCCCAAGTAATAATATTACCTAATCCACCTCTACCATTTAGAGCATCATCTTCAAATTCTGCATGCATTAATGGCCCTGCATCATCTGGATAAATTACTGAATCTGATGGCCCCCAACTATTGGAATAAATGTCAATGTCTTGCTTATCGTGCCCCAAAGCACTTGCTTCTGTAGAATCTGAATTACCACAGGCAATTAATGTCAAACCCACTAAATTCGCATCCAATGCTCCTCCTGAAACACCGATGCCATTATTCCCAATTGCTGCAGCCACTCCTGCTGCAGAGGTTCCATGTCCATCTCCAGAAGAACCAGGAGTTGGATCTGAATCTCCATCACAATAATCCCAGCTATGTGCTGGAAGATAATTTCCATTAAGGTCTGGATGAGCATGATCTAATCCATCATCAACAATTGCAATTGTAACTCCTGTCCCAGTTACTGTATTCCATGCACCCGTAACATTTGCATCTTCTCCACTAGTTCCTCCATCTTGCCCTGTGTTTTGTAAATGCCATTGTTCATCAAAATTAGGATCGTTAGGGATGAATTTCTTTTCTTGTTGTTTTGGAACAAGTGGATAAAAAGCGTCAATGAAATCTTCATTTGATAATTCTTCTACCACTTTATTAAAATCATTATGCTCAAATTTAATTATCCAACTTTGATCTAATTTCCCTGCTGTTGAAAGTAATTCTGCATCTATTTCATTAGCCCATGAAATAATTGCTTCTTCTCCCAAGTTACAATATCCAGAAGACAAAGTAAATACCCATTCATTTACTAATATTAACTCCTCTTGAGAATATGTATCTAAATCAGCTGCTCGAGTGTATGATGCCCAAACTGCTGGTGAAAAATATTCAATCCCACATTCTGAGTCATCTAATTGAATTGTATGATTTGTTTCTGCATAACTATTGCCGATTACAATAGGAGAGAGTATTGAAAAAAGTAACAGGCCGAACATTAGATTATGACGCACCATAAACTAACGTGTGACCCATACCTCTTAATTCGTTATGGTTATTTGATTAATTTTGGAATCTAAAATTTAAACTGAAAAAACGAATTAAATTGAAAAAATAAGGGCAACATTCAATTCTATACTTTTCACCCTAGGTCCTGTGAGCAAGAAAACTAAAAAGAATAAACCCCTAGAAATTGATTCTGAATTTAGTGAAAGAAACTATACGATTATCGGGGCTCTTTTCAGTGGTAGTGTCGCATATCTTGTATTTGCTTCTCAAAGTGCATATCAAGAAGTTGACTTGACAGAACTTCGTCTTGCAACATTACTAATCTTTGCAGCAATCTTACCATTTCAAGGTGCATATCTAATCATTCACACCTATGTTCAAAGGTATAAAGAATTTTTAAATCAACAAAAAATGATGACTTTAACAAGGCTTGCAGAACGCTGTAGAATCATCAGTTATTTGTCAGTAGTTGGGTTTACTTTAAGCCTGATAAATATTGATGAAATCATTGGATTTACATTCATTATTTCTGTTGCTGCTGTGATCTTATTAGTGCGATGGTCGTGGAACCAAGGATTAATCAGTAAACCTACAGAAAATGATTTTGACTAAAATAAATAAATGTAAATTTTTCAATTGGAAAATTTATTTTTCAATTGGAATTTTTAATCAAAAATATTGAATTCAAAGTTCTTCTAAATTAATTTTGACAATACTTTTGATACGAAAATTGGAACGTCTTTTGCAAGCATTCCCGGGCCCAATTCCTCTCCTGCAAGCACTCCTGCTGTTCGTAACAAATAGCTGCCAATTCTTGTGGCTGGCCAGGGCTTCATTCCACTTGCTAAAAGTCCTGCAATTATACCTGCCAAAACATCTCCAGTTCCACCAACAGACATTCTAGGATTTCCTCCCTTCAAAGAAACTTCACGATTATGAAGTCCAGTGATCTCATCGACATAACCAGTCTTGATTAAACAAAAGTTTTCAGAAGATTCTAAATTGGCAGACCAATTATTTTCATTGATAATTGAAGTGATTAATTCCTCTTTTGATTTTCTTACCAACCATGAACCTAATTCTTTTTCATGTGGAGTTACAACACCTTTCAAACCTAAAGGCCAAGCATCTTTAGGAAGTGCTGAAATTGCATCTGCATCAACTACAACAGGAACATCATATTTGATACACAATCCAAGCACACACTGAACTGCTGATTTTGTAGATTCCATTTTCCCCAACCCTGGTCCAATCAAGATAGCTTGCACTCCTCTACCAGAACTCATTCTATTCTCAATAACATCAAGACTCAAAGTACTAAACAAACCAACATCAGGAATATTTTCAGGAATTACATCAACAGGCCATTCTACCCTTTGTGACGCTAATGACGGCATAGCAACATGAACTAGGTCACAGCCTACTCTCAAAGCCCCCATCGCTGAAAGGATTGGAGCGCCATGATATGGCCCCCCACCAATAATCAATAATCTTCCACGATCTCCTTTTACAGCATCTTGTTTTAATGGAACATAACGCTTCAAATCACCAGGGCCTGGATTAATTGTTTCGTTTGGCCAAGGCAATGAAGCCACAATTAAATTTCCAACTTCGCTTTTTGATTTACCCTTTTCATCCGCCATGCCTAGTTTAATAGAATGGAATGTAAGTGTTGTATCTGCATTCAAACAACTTTCAGTGCCAAATCCTGTAGGAATGTCACAAGCTAATTTTTTACTCCTAGGATACCAATGCTGATCTACTAACCATGGAACTATTTCAGATATATTACCTCTTAATTCTGAACCAATTCCACCAGCACCAGAACCGAGTAAACAATCAATTACAAGTTCTGGATGAAAAGCACTAATCGTTCTAGAATTAGAAGCACATCCTGAAGAATCAACGAAATTTGAGTACCATGGGGTTATGTGTATTTCACTAGCAATTGCCCATTCTCGTGCCCTAATTGAAATCTCACTAGAGTCTTTTTGAGATTCGTGGCTTGCTAATATTGTCACATCATATTTACTGGATTCAGACAAATTAGAATCTACAAGATTAGTCGCTGCAAGATAACCATCTCCACCATTATTGCCTGGACCACACAGAATCAAAACACTCCCACCCTCTGGAAGCATTTTCTTGGCCTGTTCTGCAAGTTGCTCAGCAGCAGATTGCATTAACTCCCATTGAGACACCCCTAAGGCTTCAGAATTCGAATCTAAAACCGCAACTTCGGACCAATGTAGGGGCCAACTCATGATATACCGACTACAATCTAGTTCATCCTATTTACTGTGTCTCAAACAATTTTTTTGACTTCACCTACGGTGAACTCTTGAATAGAATACACATCGGATAGTCATGGACAGAGGCGAGGGCGAAAGAAAATTCGTTACATCCACAGGTCCAGTTCGTATAATTACAACTGCTAGTTTATTTGATGGCCATGATGCTGCAATCAATGTTTTTAGAAGATTGATGCATGAACTTGGTGCTGAAGTAATTCACATGGGTCATGACAGATCTGCAGCAGATATTGCCAATTCAGCAATTCAAGAAGATGCTCATGCAATTGCAATCACCTCCTATCAAGGAGGACATGACCTATACTTCCCTTATGTTAGAGAATTACTTGATGAAGCAGGTTACAATCATGTGAAAATTTTTGGTGGAGGAGGAGGAACAATTCTGCCTCATGAAGTAGAAAAATTACATACTCAAGGAATCACAAAAATCTACACACCAGAAGATGGAAGAAAACAGGGATTAATGGGCATGGTTGAACATCTAATGGGGGAATGTGCTCAAGTAGATTTGATTAAAAATTCCAGAGTATCTAAATTAAAATCAGCAACTACACCTGAAGATAGAGGTAATGTTTCACTACTACTCACATTAGCGGAAACAGCAGATGAAGAGGTATTTGAAAAATATTTAGAAAAATGCCGTTCAAGAGATTCTTCAGAGAAAGTTCCAGTGATTGGACTTACAGGAACTGGTGGTGCTGGCAAATCATCATTGATTGATGAAATGATGTTGCGAATTGCTAGAGACAATCCCGAATGCAAAGTAGCACTTCTTTGCACAGATCCTACTAGAAAACGTACGGGAGGGGCATTACTTGGCGATCG
>NZKH01000010.1 GCA_002692465.1 Methanobacteriota archaeon
TTCAGGTGATGTTGATATTGAAGTAAGACCACCGTTATAATAAGAGGACAAAATGTTAGAAATTTTTGGTTTGGGTTCGACTGAGGTATTTTTACTCTGTTTTAATGCATTAGCATTGTATGTTGGATTTTATTTTTTATTTACAAGAGTTAGAAATAAAATGAGAATCATAGAAGATAGGCATAGAGATAATGTAGGCTCAAGATCTTTATTTAAATCATCAATATTTGATGAAAGTGAATAAATTTTTGATTATTCTGCACTTGATTTTTCACGATATTTTTGAATTCTTAATGGTAGATTAATTGCAAATAAGATGCCTACAATTGCAAAGACAATTAAACTTCCAATAGCTACTCCATAAACGCTAATTAATTCAACACTATTTTCCATTCTAAATGCTGTTTCGGACGAAAAGAATCCTATGAAAAAGGGAATGATTGTATTTATTGAAAGAACCAATGCTGCCAAAACTCCAGCTACTGTTGGATTTATGAAAATACTTCTATAATACTTCTTTACAATGCTTTTTACATTCATAACATAAACTTCATTTGTTTTAATGCTTGTATCTAACATACTAAACCTAATTACAGAATTTGTAAGTTCTAAATACATTACAAGGCTTACTGCATAAAGAACTACAAGCAACATTTCCATCCATGTGTTTTGCTCTAAATCAAATACATCACCGTCACCACCACCCCATGCTAGAGTTACTTGGCTTGATGCAAATCTTAGTCCAAAAAAGATGAATAGTAAATATGAAGCTAACATCCATCTTGGATCTCTACTCTTAATTGAATAAACACCAATTAATCCAGCAGATGTTAAAATCAATAAATGAATCATGTTTGTAAATGCTCCAGTACCAAGAATCGTTTGCCAAATGGTTCCACTTGAAGGAGTTGTAATAAAGGTCAAAAATGTTAAGATGAATAAAACACCATAAGCTGAAAGTTGCAGATTTTTGACCATTTTATCTGCAGGTAAAAATTTCACTTTAGGTACAATTGGCCCACCTAGGAGACTTTCTACAAATGATGGCACTTGTACTTCAGGAATAGCATCTTTAGGTATTTCAGTACCTGATTTCATATTTCCTGCTGCTTTTTTACGGCTAGGTGCTGCAGCCCTTACGGTTTTACCATCATAAAGGTGAGCTGTTGAACTATTCTGATTAGGAGGAGGAATTTGTGGAGTTATTTTTGTACCTGCAGTCATAATTACACCTCAAAACCCTCTAGCACCAGCGAGTGCTGTTGATAGTAGCATATCAGGCTCCCAATCGCAAATGAAAACACCCATTGCACGCAACTCTGAAATTAAAACATCTCTTTCGGTTTTTAAAACTTCATAACCTACAGAATCTAATCTTCTTGCATCAAATTCAAATTCTAAACTAGATGGTGAAAGAACAGTAACATCAAAATTTCTTGCCCTCATGTCTCTTAGGGCATTAACTATTGTAGGATCAGATTCAAGATTGGATAAAACAATTATTGGACTCCCTTTATTTATGTGTGGCAATATTCTATTTACTACAACTTGCAATGGAACTTCTCCTTTTGCCATTGCACCAGCTAATTTTGTTAAAATTACGTAAAGTTGTTTTTTACCAGTGTCTCTATCTACACTCACAATTTCATTTCCATAAACTACTAAACCAACAGAATCACGTCTCGCTAAGAAATATTTAGCTAAACTTGCTGCTGCCCTAGTAGAGTAAACTAGAGCATTTCTACTTACAGGCCCTGTTTCTGCTACAGATCGACTATCAACAATCAAAATTATGTCACTTACAGCATCCCTTTCTCTTTCATTTATCATTAATTTTCCAGATCTTGCATATGCTTTCCAATTAATTGATCTAAATTCATCACCTTGGAAATACTCTCGGAGAGAATAAAATTCAGAACCAGGCCCCGGTTGTCTAATATTTACTGCACCAGTAAATATTTTTGGAACTTTACTTTTTACAAAAGTATCTTTTAGGTCTTCCATTTTTGGAAATACTAGAAAATCATCATAAATTTGAACTTCTTTCTCCTTATGAAACATACCAAATGTATCTTGCATTCTAATAGAAACAGGTCCAATAGTATAGAATCCACGAAGAGGAGTCTCGATAGTATATTCAATAAAAGTCTCTCTTCTAGGGCCTAATTCCATAATTATGTAATTAGCACCTTCTTTTATTCTCATAACTTCTGGAACCCTATCTCTTACTTCTACAATTTTAGATAATGCACTTTGATTTTGTACCCTTAATGTTACTTTTACTTCACCATCTTCAAATAATCTCGCAGAAGATAACTTTCTCATTGCCAAAATATTTGAAAAAGCGATACCTTCTTCACCATCCCATTCATTATTTCTCTTTCCACTAGCCGCAACATCAGCATGTCCACTAAATAGTGCAGCATATGTTAAAAAAACAAATATTACTACTGCGACAGAAACTAATTGTTGATTCCTTAAAGTTAATCCTAACAAGTACATTGCAAGTGCTAGACTCGCAAACATTGCTGATTTGCGACTCCATGCCATTACTAATACCCCATACTATCTAAGGTTTCAAACAGTAGGAACTGGTACTTCTCTTAGAATTGTTTGAACTACTTCACTTGGCTCAAGACCTTTAATTTGGTGTTCTGGTTTTAGAATAATTCTGTGTGAAATTGCAAGAGTTGCTACAGCTTTAATGTCGTCAGGAGTTACGAAGTCTCTTCCCCTCATTGCAGCAGCAGCACGTGCAGTTTTCAGTAATGCTTGAGAACCACGAGGAGATGAACCTACTAATACTCTAGGGTCTTCACGAGTTCTTGAAACAAGTTCAACCATATACATTCTTAGTGCTGGATCAAGATATACATCTTCACAAGCTTGTTGCATTGCAATTACTCTTTGAGGATCTGTAATTGTTTCTACATCTACGGCATCTTTCTTACGTGTGATACGTCTTGATAAGATTTCATCCTCATCAGCACGGTCTGGATATCCAACACTCATTTTGAACATGAAACGGTCAAGTTGAGCTTCAGGTAGTGGATAAGTTCCTTCTTGTTCTACAGGATTTTGTGTAGCCATTACAATAAATGGTGCAGGTAATTTGTGTGTAACTGTACCGATAGTAACTTGTTTTTCTTGCATTGCTTCTAATAGAGCAGCTTGAGTTTTTGGAGGAGCACGATTAATTTCATCCGCTAATAGTAGATTACAGAAAATAGGTCCTGGTTTAAATGTAAACTCACCCTTTTTGGCATCATAGATATTTGTTCCTGTAATATCAGCAGGAAGTAAATCCGGTGTAAATTGTACACGCTTAAAATCACAACCTAATGCATCAGCAAAAGTATTTGTCATCAGTGTTTTAGCCAATCCAGGATAATCTTCGAAAAGTAAATTTCCGTTAGAAAGGATGTTTATCATTACATTATCAATAACATGTGATTTACCTATAATCACTTTTTGTACTTCTGCAGAAAGTGCTTGTGAAATAGCTCCTACTGCTTTCAATCGTTCTCTTACTTCGGGTGTACTTTGGTGTTTTGGTTGCGCAGGCGCCACTGGTGCTGCTGGTGCAGCTGGCATTGCTGGTGCAGGCGCCACTGGTGCTGCTGGTGCAGCTGGCATTGGCGGTGCAGGCATTGGCGGTGTGGGCATTCCCGGTGCAGGTATTCCTGGTGCTGGTGGTGTTTGTTGCATTTTTTTTCCTCCTTTTTTTTCATTTACCCCATCGACGGATGGTTCGCATTAGTTCGCGGAGTTCGTCAGGGGTATAAGTGCGATTCCTAGAAAATGCTAATTCTACAAGTCTAGGATCTTTAATCATACTTTGAACTTCGGCCGGTGTTTTCATTGTCATTTCATCACGAGTTAAATCATGAAATAACCTTACTTTACTCATTAGAGCTTCCTTAATTCTTTGTTGATGCTCTTCTGGTAAAACTTTTTTCGGCCGTTCTCTAAATCTAGTTAAATCAAAAACATGTCTCCAATTTTCCTTATCTGGGACAACCATTACTGAAATTGCTAATAACGCAATCATATTTAGCAAGATTAACCATTTCAACCACACATCAGATGTGAGTAAAACAATTGTGCTAACNGTTTCTGAAAATGGTTCTACAAGNGGACTAGAAGAATGTCTACTTTCATCAAAGACGATATTAAATTGGTCTGGGTGNGATGTAATTACATTTGATAACTCTTGATTGTCAAATTCCATCATGTCAAAAATTAATGTTTCAAAATAAGCACTATTTCCTTGCCACTCATCAGGCCCACTCATTATTTGAGATGTCCAACAAGGTCTAGGATCTTCTCCCAAATGTAAACAAAATGACTCTCTTCCAGTTGATTTTGCTTCTTCAGAGTCCCAAAGGTAATTGGCAAACGCACTTTGTCCAGCAACGAACACTATTGAACCAGTAACATCAATTTCATCATAAGTTCCTAATTCGGGCATATCAATAACTTCTTGATTGGGATAATCAATTCTGATGATTAATCCTGTTTGTTCTTGACCTAAAATTTCATTTGCAGCATTGTCAATGTTTCTATCTCCAGCATTATCTAAGAATGCAGAAGGAGATGCAGAAGCTAAAATGTGCACATTTCGTTCTACATAATTTTTTGAAGTTTGATCATCACTCTCACCTTCACCAGAAGTAAGAACTTGAATTGCTGTTGGCATATCAAACATCACAGGCATCACACAGGTATTGATGCCATCATCATATTGTGCTGATTGTTCTGCAGTGCAACCCTTATTTTTTTCTTGAACCTCTTTTTGTACACTTGCTAAAGCCCATATGTTTTGTTGGTCTTTATTCTCACTTATTTCTCCATTTGATAGATTTCTTACTGAATAGAAGTTTTCTCCATCTAGTACTCCTCCAAAGGCATCTTTGTATTGAACTCCAAATTTATCCGCAACAATTTGAGCATTGGTGTTATTTGAGGCAACTATTACTTTACCTCCTTTTTTTGTTACAAAATCATAAACAGCATCTGCTTCAGTAATTGTAATAGGCTTCTCTGGAGCGACAATTAGTAACATTGTTCTATGTGGTTCTTTCCAATCATTAACAAGCATTGGTGTAGACATTGTATTTGCAACATTATATCCTAAATCTAAATATCTAGGAGTTGATTCACCTAAATCAGAAGCCATTATATTTAATTGCCTCCATTGTAAATTTTTTGACTCATCTTCAACATAAGCACTATACAATGTATCTTTCCCTGATGAAAATACTGAAATTAGAATAAATGACAAAAACAGTGTCACAATAAATCCTGCAAAAAGAGCGGATTCTAATTTAATTTTCTTTTCCCCACCACTCATTTTTTCACCTTTTGAATCCGATTAACGTACGGCCCACACATTTAGGTTTCAAATAGGTTGCCTTAGCAAGTTTACAGAAAAAAATTATTTATTTTTTAAAAATCTTGATTTATTTCCGCTTTATTAGCACTGTAGCGCATAAAATAGTTAAAATCGTAAGTAGAAATGAAGGACTTGGTGTAAAATTTCTAGATACGATTTCTTCACTTCCTTGATTTGAATTTGAATCAGAATCTTTATCTCCTTCATTTCCATCATTTGAATTTGTTTTTCTTACTTCAAAAGTAATTTTATCTTCTGCAGGAGAAATGTTTTCATCATCGTTTATTGCACCTAATGAATTTAATTCAATTTCTAGATCACAACTTTTTGAAGGATGTGATAATGGTGTAGAAATTGTAATTTGAATTGTTTTCATTCCGCTTTGCCCTTCAAGTGGAGCGTCGACTGAGATTTCATTTAATGCATCAATATTGGGTATGTCTAATTGGGGGCATGCTTTTGATTCAAACATTGCTTCAGATGTTAAATCAATATCATTACCAACGTTTCTTATTTCAACATCAATATTCAATTCAGTACCTGCATTCATAGCCCCTCCTAGTTCAGCAATATCGATTTCGAATCCTCTTATTCTAGGGATGGTAAGTTCTCCGGAAATACTTTTTTCATCTCCAGGGGATGGAATTATTCCAGCATAACTATCTATGCTTACAGTAATTGAGAATGATTCACGTTTTTCAGCACGGAATTTTAAAACATCTACTGAACTAAATTCTAAGACAAAACTATCATTTCCTCCGGGACTAACTGATGTTGAATCAATTTCATTTGTTTCTGCACCAAATGCTGAATCAAAATTAAAAGAGATTTCAATTGCTAATGGATAATCATTTCGTACCCAAAATTCAACTGAAACTTCACCATCTTCATCTAGGTTTTTAGTGATGTTTTCGCCATCTTTGAATCCAATGTCCCAATCACCAACTTCTATGTCTGGTTGAGCCGAAACTGTTTGTATTGAGAAAATTGGCACGATTAAGAAAAATACACAAATTAATGAAATTAACCTCATGACAACACCCCTTTTAGCCCGTGCAATGCTTTCTTACATAAGACTTCGACCATCTTTTTCCTATAGTTTGGTGGAAATGCAGTATTATTCACAGGCTTCACATCTTTTCTAAGCTTTGATGCAATTTCATTTATACTGAAATTATTTAACAATGCTTCATTAGTAATGTCTTCGTGTAATCTTGGTATTGATTCAAGAGCAGTTGTTGCAATACGCAATTTTAATTCATCATCATTTTTCCAAGCAACTGCTACTCCAGCTTCTGGGAAATCCCAACTTTTTCTTAAACTTAATTTTTGATAATCTCCAGACCAAGAATTTACATCATCATCAAGGGTAATATGTGTTATGATTTCACCCGGTTTGAGGATATTTCTTTTGATACCATCTAATTCAAAAAATTCTGATAATAACATATTTCTTGAACCTTCAGGCCCGCACAAATGAATTTTTGCATTTAGAACTAATAGAGAAGGTGCCAAATCCGCTTGATATGTTGCTACACACAATTCATTTTGATTTGGAATTACTCTGCAATCTGCAGAAGTATCGCAATCACATTTATGGCACCATTCAATGCTTCTTCTCCACTCCTCTGCTTGGTTAAACCAAAAGCATCTAGTGTCAAGTGCAATATTTCCGCCAACAGTTCCAGATTGTCGAATTAAAACAGATGCTATACTGGATGCTGCTTTCTTAATTATTGGATGAGTTTCTTTTGAATTAGCAAGATCATGTAACCTCACCATGGCTCCAATATGTGTTGAATTTAGGTGATATAACTCTTCAATAGATGCTAAAGAAATAACATTTGGTTTAGTGTTTAAGTGCCATTTGTAATTTGGTAGTAAATCTGTTCCACCCGCAATCCAATCAAATTGTTCATTATTTTCGACAAATTTAGCGGAAAGTGAAACCGCTTCGTCAATAGATTTTGGTTGAAATAAATTAAACGGCGGTGTTTTCATCAATTTTCACCTCCATTCATGTGTCTAACTTCTTGATGTTTCCACGCACTTCCAGCAAGTCGTGGGTTAGCAAGATATTCTTCCGAAGGTGTTACTGATAGAGTCCAGTCATCATCTTGTTCTTCAGGAGGTATTGTCTGAATTTTTCCAAAAATTGTGCCGTTGTAGTAAGGTTCACGTTCAGAATTTAATTTTCTTTCGAGGTCTCTTTCTTTATGTGCTTGTGCTCTTTTTTCGAGAGAATTTTGCAATTCACTATGTATTAATTCAGGATTAGGTAAATCAAGTGGAGAATCTAAATTTAATTTTCTTACTTTCTTTTCAATTTGTTTATACAATTTATCAGGAGTAATTGGTAATTCGTTTGTTCTAATTCCAATTGCATCATAAACAGCATTACAAACAGCAGGTAAAATAGGAAGTAGAGGTCCTTCTCCCGCTTCTTTTGCTCCGAAAGGTCCCTCTGGGTCATTACTTTCAACAATAATTGGAACAACTTCTGGCATTTCATGTACTGTTGGAATTTTATAATCAAGTAAATTTGGATTTAGTAATCCACCNGTTCTTGCATATTTCATTTCTTCACTAAGTACTTGACCCAAGCCCATATGACAAGATCCAATTATTTGCCCTTCTACAGATAATGGATTTAAAGCACGTCCGCAATCATGTGCTGCCCATACTTTAATGACTTCAGTAAAACCAGTTTCAGGATCCACCTTTACTTCAGCAGCGTAAGCAGAAAAAGAATAAGCAGGTGCTAAACCCGCTGCTGCTCCCTTGTGAACACCACCCATTGGGGGTGTTCTGTAAGCACCAGAACTAACTAAAGCACCGCGTTCTTCTTGAGCTTTATGTAATGCTTCCAAATATGAAACTCCAACAGCAGGATCTTTCTTTTGGTAAATTCTTCTATCTCCGATAACTAATGATTCTTCATTAACATTACAAATTTCAGCAGTTGCTTTCAACAATTCTTTTCTAATCTCAATTGCCGCAGAGATTGCAGCATTGGCATTCATGAAAGTAACTCTAGAACTATATGAACCCAAATCAACAGGAGATGTGTCAGAATCTCTAGATTTAACTCTAATCATTTCTATTGGAAGCCCTAAAACTTCAGAAACACTTTGTGCAACAACAGTGTCACTACCTTGTCCAATATCTGCAGCACCAGTGTGAATGGTAACTCCTCCATCCATGTCAATTTTCAGGTGCACAGTTGCATGGGGAAATTTGTTTGGATCCCAATGGATAGGTAAACCACTTCCAGAAATGAAGAAACCACAACCCACCCCAATTCCATGTCCAAGGGGTAATTTTCTGAATTTTTGTTCCCAATCACAAGCTTCTTTAACTCTTTCAAGGCATTCTCTCATGCCTATACTAGTTATTCTGAAACCAGTAATGGTTGATGAATGTGGAGGTAATAAATTTGCTAATCTAAATGTGATAGGATCTACTTGTAGTTGGTTGCAAAGATCGTCTATTCCTAATTCAACTGCACACCTGCTGTTAACAGCACCATGCCCCCTCATAGCACCAGATGCTGGTTTATTTGTCCAAACACGTGCACCAGTATAATGAAATGAACCTATTTCATATGGCGCTGTATGTAGTACTCCATTGTAATATGTAGTTACATGCCCAAATGATGCAAAAGCACCACCATCAATTAAAGCATCAGTTTCAATTCCACAAATTCTGCCTTCAGTATCAACATGTAAATTCATTTCAATTTCAGATGGATGCCTTCCTCTATTTGTGTAAAAGACTTCGTCTCTATCAAATGTAATTCTTACCGGTCTCCCCGTTTTTCTTGCTAATATTGCAGCACACATTTCATGTGGGAATGGATCGGATTTTCCTCCAAATCCACCTCCAACAAATGTTCTATGGACGTTAATTTGGTGCATTGGGATTTTCAAAACATCAGCTAATGATCGATGAACATAATGAGGAACTTGTTGAGGCGTATAGAGTGTTAACCTTCCAGAAGGTTCCCAATTTGCTACCACTGCATGGGGTTCTGTAAATCCATGATTTACTCCCGCAAATTTCCATTTTGCCTTTGATGACGCATGAGGTTTTTTCATTTCATTGAAGTTTCCAAATTCTTGAAAAACTCTTTTTTGAACATTACTTTTTCCTATGTGGTATTTACCTCTATCATGAATTGGTTCCTCCACATTTTCTAAACTTTTTTTCATGTCATGAGTTGGTTTTAAAACTTCATAATCGACTTTTATTTTTCTTAGTGCTTCCAATGCTGTTGCTTCATCTTCTGCAGCCACACATGCTACTAAATCACCTACGTGTCTAACTTTATCAACAGCCATTGCGTGCTCATCTTTAGTTACAGGTAAAACTCCAAACAAATCAGTATGCTGCTGCCCCGTTTCTATTGCTAATACACCAGGAATTTCTTCTGCTTCACTGGTATCTATATTTTTTATTTTAGCATAGTGATGGGGTGAACGTAAAATTCTGCCAATTAATTCATTTGGAAGTCTAATGTCATCACCATATTTGGCCTGACCTGTAACTTTCCAATGTGAATCAACTAAAGGAGTTCTTCTTCCAACAGAACTACCAGTAAGTAAATGATCATGTCTATTTTTTCCTTTAGGCTGTGGTTTTTTCCCACCCTCACTTTCTGGAATCATATTTAGATCTCTTAATTTGCTGAAAGGTTCACTTCCACCACTGCCTGGTTTGGAAAATGGAAGTTTTCCAGGTTGTTGGCGATAACCTTTGATTTCTTTTGACATATTTTTTCCTCACTCATGAGTACGGTCAATTCCAGGGTGTGGGTCGACTTTTGCTTTTGTATTATCTTCAACATCATTGCCTGAATTAAATATTTCAGCAGCAGCATGTACAGAATCAATTATTTGTTGATAACCCGTACAACGGCACAAATTCCCTTCTATTGCATCTTTAATTTCTTGATTATTGGGATTATTATTTTCATTTAACAATGCTGAAATAACTACAAGAAAACCAGGCGTACAAAATCCACACTGGCTTCCTCCACATTCAGCAAATGTTTTCTGAATTGGATGTAAATGAGGGCCATCAGCAAGCCCTTCCACTGTAGTAATTTCTTTGCCTTTAGTTTCAGCAGCTAAGGTTAGGCAAGATAATTTTGGAACACCGTCAATCAAAACAGCACAACATCCACAAGTTCCTAAATCGCAACCTCTTTTTACGCCCAACATGCCTGCAGAATCTCTCAAAACATCCAATAAAATTGCATTTGAATCAATATTGATATTTTCAAATACTCTATCATTTATTTTAGCGTTCCAACTAGATTTTTCTCCAGTAGGAATCATAGGTACATGAGGGCCATTAGACATTGCAAACATCCATACCAAATCGTGTAAACACTTGAGCCTTACCACTGAATGGCCCAATATTAGCCCCAATAGGCTTCTCTAATTTGTTGATTGGTATTCATACAGGCAACTACATCAGAAGGTCTATTTGGCATTGGGTTTGTTTCGTTTAGGTGCTCAATCATAGGGATTACATTGCTTTCATTTACTACTCCCCAACCTACTTGTGTACAAGGCAAAATTGGAGACATAGGGGTAGTTCCAGAAGTGGGATCCCATGTTGAAAAACTAGGATACCAACCAGATAGGTTCAATGCGTCTCTGATATCATCATTAGTTAATTCAAAAGTTTGATTTTCTCCAATTGTACCGTTAACAAGTAAACCACTCCTTGTTTCTGGATCTGCCCCTCCAGAATAATCATTAAACTCACTTCTAAGTGTTTGAATAATTTTAGACAATAATCCTGCAGTTCTGGGTGTTGCAAAACTAGTTCCAGATGTTTCGTGATAACCATCTATATCATCATGATTTGGAAGAACTTGAGTCCAATCTGCTGCAACATCTGGGTATGAACCACTCATGGTTTCTTTTTGGTCATCTCCTTCTTCAGCATATCCTGAGATTCCAATACTCCAAGGAGGTCCAGCAGTACTATCTTGAACTGCAGGGCTAGGTGTATTGTCGGCAGCTCCTGTATGGATTTTTTTCTTCCCAACAACAGCTACTTTTGTAGCATCTTCAATTCCAGGAACAGGGACAGAACCAATTGGTCCAAATGATGTTGTAATTATGTCTACTAATGGTTGATTTGCTGCTGCTAAGACGGCATTATCACTGAATCCTTCAACAAAGAAAATTATAGCATCTGGATTTGCATCAATTACTGCCCCAGTTACAGCAGTTCCATGACCATCATTGGGGTCATCCAAAATATGAATGTCTGTTTCTCCATCGGGAGAGGTACCAATGATTTTTGTTCCTGGAAAATAAACGATATCAGAAGTAGTTAGATTATTCCAGCAAGTATCCATATCTGCTTCTACCCGTTCAGAGTAACTTCCTTCAAAGGTCAAATTACACCATTTATTTACGCCTAAACCATTCAATATTTCTTGGGGATAGGTTTCATTTGTTCTAAAATGATCATGATATACATTAATCCCAGTGTCAATAGGAGCAACAACACTAAATGGCCTCCATTCAGGACCATCAGTTTCGGTTTCAATGATTTCTATTTCATCATTCCCAATACATCCACTAAGGCATGAAAAAGCCATTATTGATACAAGAATAATTGCATTCAAACGCCTTAGCATAAACTCTCCTACAATCATTCTTTTATTTGTGTAGTGTTTACAGGATTCCGCTATAACTAAAAAATAGTTCATCTCCAATAGCATGTTGCTTATGTCCTACAGTCGAACTATTGCGTTGATTTTTGTTTTACTTTTTTTAATTCCTCCAGTAGTTGTTGCAATGTCTCCAATCACTGAAGAAGTAGTTGAAGAAGTTCAAGAAACACCTTGGTGGGAAACTACGAATATGGATGAAAATAGAGACAGAATCCATGATGCAATCCCACTCGCAGCAGCAGGAGGCGGCGGCGGAGGTTGGTTAGATGGAGATAATACAATTAGTGTAATTGTTGATTTTGACCATACTCCAACAGAGGCAGATCAATTAATGTTAGAGGAAAGGTTACATTTCCAAACACAATTTCGTTATCATTTGATAGATTCAATGGCAGGAAGGATTCCCTTAGAATATGTAAATGATTTAGTTGAACTTCCAGGCGTTGTATTTGTGGAATTAGATGGAAGATTAACTACTGCTATGGATCACGTTGTCGAAAGTCATGGCGTAACTCAAGTGTGGCAAGATACAGGATATACTGGAGCAGGTAGTGTAGTTTCAATCATTGATACAGGCATTGATGGGATGCATGTCGGTTTAGATGATTTAGATGATGATAATTCAACAAATGACCCGAAAATAATCGCATTTTATGATCCCGTAAATAATCCCAATTTAGAAAATGGTACAGAAGTATTCCCTTATGATGATCAGGGACATGGCACTCACTGTGCAGGAATTACTGCAGGTACTGGAGCACCGGATAATGCATACGTTGGAGTTGCACCACAAGCTCAGCTAGTTGGTGTGAAGGTTCTAGATGAAGGAGGCTCTGGCTCTTTTGCTACAGTAATGAGAGGAATGGAATGGACTGTTGAGAAGAAACATGAGTTCAATATTCGTGCAGCTAGTATGAGTTTAGGAGGACCAGGTGCTATTGAATGGACAAGTTCAGAAGAAGAATCTGTAAACAGAATGGGTAATGAGATGATGCGGGCAGGTGTTGCATTATTTATTGCTGCAGGAAATAGTGCTGTAAGTTTTCAAATAGGAACACCAGGATCTGCTGAGGATGTAATTACTGTTGGAGCACTTGATAAAAATGAAGGAGATCCTGGAGAAAACCCAATTGCAATTTATTCTAGTCAAGGGCCTACAGAAGAAGGCAGAATAAAACCGAATGTTGCTTTTGTAGGGTCTAGTGTTAATGCACCTGAGGCTAACTCTGGAGACGGTTATGTTGCTTTTTCTGGAACGAGTATGGCAACGCCTGGTGCAGCAGGAGTAGCGGCTTTAATGTATCAAGCAAACCCTGATATTTCTCCATTTGATGTTAGGAATATTATGCAAGAAACAGCAACTTATAGAGAGTGTCATTATATGTTAGCCAATGAACCATGTCCACAAGAAGATTTGTTACCTAAAAATCGTCAAAACAATGTATATGGACACGGGCATGTAAATGCACTTCCATCAGTTATGGAAGCGGCGAATCAAGTTTATGGAATTAATTTAGATCTGAATGTAACTTTACTTACAAATCAAAGTATTGATAACAAAGTACACGTATATTCGGGTGATGAGGTAAATTTTGCATTACAAGGTGATCCCGTTTTAGTCCAATGGAGAACTTGGGATATGCGTGATAATTGGATGGATCATCCTGATTATAATCCCGGTGAAGATGAAGTTTCGGTTACTCATGAAATGTTAGTAGATAGATTAGAATATTTACCAGGCAATACAATAATTGGTAATCAAACATTAATGGTTAGAGCAATTTTAGGTGATAATGCATCAGCTAATACAATTGTTCACATAACTATTCAAGATAGTGAACCAGTTGTAATTACTGAAGAACGGGGATTCTTTGATTCCAATGCAGTATTAATGGTTTCAGGTACAATTTTTGGTTTATTGATTGCAGTTGTGTTGATTTTAGCTGGAATTCAACAAGGAATGATATCTACATCATTTAATGAAGAAGATTCATTTGAGGAAGATGCTGAACTATTGGATTAATACCGACAACTAATCAAACCATCTTCACTCAGCAGTGTTAATGTCGTTGAGAGATGATTTGCTAGTTTGGATAGATTTAGAGATGACTGGTTTAGATCCTCATGAAAATAAGATTATTGAAATTGCTACAATTATTACAGATTCAGAATTATCAATAATTGCAGAAGGACCTAATATTGTAATAAATCAACCGGAAGAAGAATTAGATAAAATGGATGAATGGAATGTATCTCATCATACAGAAAACGGATTAATTGAAAAGGTTAGGAAATCATCGATTGATATTAAAACTGCAGAACAAATGACTTGCGATTTTTTAGCAGAATATTGTGAACCAAATACGGCATTATTGTGTGGAAACACTATTGGAACAGACAGATTATTTTTATTTTTTCACATGCAAGAACTTGAGAAATTTTTACACTATCGTTCTATTGATGTCACTTCGATAAAAGAACTTACTAGAAGGTGGTATCCTAAAGGTAAAAAGTATCGGAAAAACAGTGGTCATCGTGCATTAGATGACATTAAAGGCAGTATTGAAGAATTAGAGTTATATAGAGAAAATTTCTTTCGGTAGAAATTTGTTTTTTTATTGTATACTATCGTTCATAAACTGTGACAGATTCAGGTTGCATATGGGACGTTCAGTTTTTCTTTCCGAACAAGATAAACGTCCTTCAATTCAAGAGTCTTATAATTACTGTGAATATATTGTAAGAAGATCATCAACTTCTTTTGCACGTTCATTTAAATCATTACCAAAGGAAAAAAGAAACTCTGTAAATGCTCTTTATGCATTTTGTAGGAGAGTTGATGATATTGTTGACGGCGATTGGCTACCNATAATTCAAAAAAATAAAGANTTTAAATTAAAATCAGAATTAAAATTTAAAGAATTAAAAAATATGTATGGTCATTCAAAAGAATATAGTGAAAAAGAACTGATAACAAGAATAGAGGCACTTTTATGGTTTAGAGAAAAATTAGATGTTTTAGAATCCGCCCCTAATACTTTGAAAGATCCTATTTTTATTGCATTAGCAGATACAATAAATAAATTTCCAATAGATATAGATAATTTGAGAGAGTTAATTTTGGGGATGGAAGAAGATCTATTCCATGTTGGCTGTCAAACTTATGAGGAGATGTATTCATATTGTCGCAAAGTAGCATCTTCTGTTGGTTTATGTTTAATTGAAATTTATGGATATAATGATCATAAAGCACGAAAATATGCAGAGGATATGGGAATCTTTTTGCAAATGGTAAATATTCTAAGAGATATTGAAGAAGATTACAAAAGAGGCAGGTCATATATCCCCTTGAATGAATTAAAATCTAATGGAATCAATATTGAGAATTTAATGGATGCTCCTAAAAACAATTCAAAAAATTGGAAAAAATTTATTTCTGATTTTATACAAGAAATTCAAGAATTTAGAATTAGTGCTATGAAATTAATTCCAATGCTAAATTTAGATTCTCAATTTTCTCCAAGGCTCATGTGTGAAGTTTATGATGCAATTTTAAAAGAAGCAAAAAGAAGAGAAGGAGATATTATTTCAAATAAATTAAGGTTAGGCTTTGCAAGCAAAATTAGTTTTGCTTTAGCATCTTTTGGAGTTAGATTAAATCAATCTGAATGGGCTTGATTTTCTTTCTCAAAAGTCATAATTAAACCAATTAAAATCCCTAATGGGGCGACCATCATGCAAAGAAGAAGAGTTGGTGCTGATTGAATTAATGGTTTTGATTGAGATTGGAAACGAGACCACATCCACCTACCACCTAGTGTGTCTAGGGCTAGAAAATGTAACCAACCAAGAAGTCTAGTTTTTTCATCACTAAACAAATCATTTACAATTTCTGGAGTTGGCATCTGGGTTGAAAAAGTGACTAATAAATCAGGCAAACTAGGTATAACTGCAATTGAATAACAAATTAGCATTGGTAAAAGGCAAAGAGGGTTTCCAACTATTTTTTTTGTAATTTCGTGATTTGGAATTACAATCATCATCATCCATAGTGGCATTATACTAATACTTGAAATCCAAAATAAAATTTCAATAAATTCCAATTAAACACCTCTTGCTATCTTTGGCTTTTTGACATTTTCAAACCAATTGCTTACTCCATTCCAATCAGGATTTAAACCCATATTTGCACAAATTAACTTGCTTGTGATTCTTCCACTTTCAAGAATAGTTGGTAAACCACTTCCAGGATGTGTACCTCCACCAACTAAGTATAAATTGTTAAATTTTTCAAATTTATTTTGAGGTCTTTTCCAAAGCATTTGATCTAAGCTATGAGCCAAATTAAATACAGCACCACGGTATATGTCACTATTTGTCCAATCTTCCGGAGTTACAATTGTTTCAGAAACAATGTGAGATTCTAAATCATCAAATCCAAGATGTTCCATTTGTTTTATTATTAAATCTCTAAATTCTTGTTTTTGAGATTCCCATTTCAAAGATTTTAGAGTATTTGGAACAGGTACTAATACATACAATGTAGAATTTCCATTGGGGGCTAATGATGGGTCGGTAATGCATGCATTTTGCACATATATCGAAGGATCGTTCCAAGTTATTCTATGCTCAGTAACATCTTTTAGGTTCTGCTCATAATCTTTTGATGCATAAATTTGATGATGCGGTTGATCATATAGTTTGTCAACTCCTAAGTATAACATAAACGTAGAACAAGAATATAATTTTTTATTGATACTTTTATTTGTCCATTTTTTCCTTTTATTTTCAGGAATTAGATTTGTCATTGCAGTTGCAAAATCAGCATTAATAACAACATTTTTTGCCATGTATTTTTGATCATTTACACGAACACCAATTGCTGTTTTTCCATCAAATAAAACTTCATCAACGGTAGAATTTAATACGATATTAACACCTAAATCTTTGGCAATCCTACTCATATTTTCAGTTATTGTACCAAGTCCTCCTTTGGCGTGAAAAATACCGTGTTCATATTCTAAATATGCTAAGATTGTGAATAAACTAGGTGCATGAAAGGGACTCATTCCTAAATATTTTGTTTGGAATGACATGGCTAATTGCATTCTTTTATCCGGGAAAATTCTAGCTAAATCACTAGCTACTGATCTCCAAGGCTTTAGGATCTTTGAAACTCTAAATGCTCGTCTACTGATTAAATTAGTTACACCAGTCCATGGTGTGTTTAAACAATTTCTTGACCGATTTAATTTTTCTCTATTTTCTAGAATATATTTTTCAAAACCAGCAGCATTTTCATCCCCACATAAATCTCTAATTCTTTCTGTCATTAAATCTAAATTAGAAGTAGCATCTATTGCTCCACCTTCACCGAAAACTAATCTGTAACTAGGATCTAAAGGCATTAATTCTAATTCTTTATGTGCATCTAAACCTATTGCCTGAAAAATTTCTTCACATACTTCTGGGAAATGGAAAAAAGTGGGCCCTCTATCAAAAGTAAAACCATCTTTATGGATTAACCTAGTTCTTCCACCAACAGCATCAGATTTTTCTAAAACGGTAACTTTCAAACCCGAATGCGCCAATAAAAGAGAAGCAGCAAGACCACCAGGGCCAGCCCCGACAATCAATACATCCGAATTATTTGATACTTCCATGAGCCTCACGTGTTTTTTTTTAATTGATAAATTTGTGTATCTATTATAATTCTAAACTATTTTTAAATTCTAGAAGATAAGGTTTCATTGATTTAATTAACACTACTTCTGGATGTGTTCTAATCACTAGACCATCAAGATACATTAATGCTCTAATTATTGGAAATGCCTCTTCACCAAATTCTGCCTTTGCAATATTTACAGCAGTTTTAACAGTCTTCATCATAATTCTTGTTAGGCTTTGTTCCCCCACTGGTTTTGTTTCAAAACCAGAATATATTTTTGACATTTCTTTACGGTATTTTTCCAATCTTTTCCCTTTAACCTCAAAATTAGACATACCTAGAAGAGCATCAAAAGCTTCGTCCATTTCTTGTTTAGATAAATGTTCAAAAAATTTGAATAATGTGAGGTTTACATGTTTTGGAGCATAACAAATGGCACCATTGTCAATAAATACAAAATTTCCTTTAGGATCAATAATGCAATTGCCAGGATGTAAATCTCCATGAAAAGTTCCGATTCCAAATAAAAAAGC
>NZKH01000011.1 GCA_002692465.1 Methanobacteriota archaeon
AGAACAAAAGATCAAACTAAACATTAATCGTGAAAAAAGATTAAGATTATTAGAACAAAATGAAAGATTACAAAATATTAAGAAAAATGTCTCGATGGAACTTGATTTACAACATCAACTAACTCTAGAGCAACTTGAATCTGAATGGAGAAGAGAAATGGAATCTGATCTAACAAGATTGCAACAAGAAACCATGAAAAATAATGAACAAATTTTGCGTGATCAATTTGAACAACGCTTAGTTAGGGAACAAGGACAATTATTTGACCAAATTAGAACTGAAAAAGAAAGGAAGCTCGAGGAGTTTAGAAATCACACAACTTCTAGATTAGAAAAAGAGTTGAAAAATGAATATCAAAAAAGATTAGATTTTCATAGAGAAAGATTAGAAATTGAGTTTAACCAAGCATTTTTTGAACAATCAAATGCAATAAATGATCAAATTAGAACTGACTTAGAAGAACAATTCAATATTGAAATTGAAACTGAAGAAGTCAGATTGGAAGGACTTCATCAAGACAGGTTGGCAGAAAGAGAAGCACAACTAAGGTCTTCAATAAAAATTAGACTTGAGCAGCAAGCAAAACAACGTATGGATGAAAGAGAAGCACAATTAAGGGCCGAATATGCAAGAAGAGGAAGGCAATTAGAAGAAGAAATAGCAATGCAAATTCAGTCAGAAATAGAAAGGGAAATGAGAGAACAAACTAGCTTATTAGAACAAGAAATGCGTGAAGATGTAGAAATGGCTCTTGCTAGAAGAAAAGAAGAGTTAAGAACTTTAATTGAAAGAGAATTAAGTGAATCATATTCAGAAAAATTAGCGGAAAGAAAATCAAGATTACAAGAGCGTTATGATTTATTGTTCCAACAAAATGTTGACGACATAGACTCACAACTACGTTCAAACATTAAATCTGAAATGGATAGAAAAATTGATGATGAATTCCAATCATATAAATTATCCAAAGAAGCAGAAATGCAAAATGAATTGTCTAAATTTAGATATGAACAAGAAAGTTACTTGAGAGAAACATTATCTGATAATTATGAAAGCAAACGCAAAGATTGGATTAAGAAATTAGAACTTGAATACAATGCAAGAGAAGATGCTTCTAAAAAATCAATATTATCTGAAATTGATGCACAAATGCGTAATGAAAGAATTACTAGGGAAACCGATCTAGAATTATTACGTGAAGAAACTGGACTTGAATTAGAAGTTGAAATGGAAGCAAGATTAGAAGAATTCCGTGGAAGAAAAATGGAAGAAGTTGCAACACATCTTGAGAAACAATTACTCAAACTTGAAGAAATTATGCGTAATAAAGCACTTATTGAAGTTAGAAGAAGAGAAGGTGAAATTCGCAAAGAAATTGAATCGCAATTGGGAATTAAGAGAGAAGAAATTCGCGACAGGCTAAAAATGCTTAATGAACAGATGGATAAATTCAGAGAAATGGCTGAAGAAAAAATGCGGGATCAAATTAGAACAGACTTTGAGGCTGAAATTGGCGTAGAAGAAGAGAAGTTAGAAGAAGCTCAAGATGTGATGGACCAACTAAAAGCAGACGATGCATTACTCTCAAAACGTCAAGCTTGGCTAGGAGCAATTGCAGGTGAAAAAGTCGATCCACTTCAGCAACAAGGTGGTTTATTAGGTGGTAAATTAGGTCAAAGTTTGGGTGGTCAAACATTAGCTGGAAATGTTCCAAAAACAACTCCAATTTTAGGTGGAGCACCTATAGGTTCTCAAAAACCTACTCTAAAGCCCGTTAGGTCACCTATTATTGAGGATAAAACAGTGACTACAACAATACTTCCTAAACCTGTTCATACAATAATTAAACCAAAATTAGAATCAGAAGAAATTACTGAAGGTTCTGAAGAAATTACTGAAGGTTCTGAAGTTGAGAAATCAGAGTTTAAAATTCCTAAATTAATTACCGAAGAATTAGATGAAAGTTCAATTACTGAAGAAGATGAACTTGAAATCTCAAAGGTACTAGAAGAAACATTAGATGACGCAGATCAAATCATTGAAATGTTATCTTCGGAACTTGAAGAAAGAGAGCAAGTAATAGATGAAGTGATTAAAAAGGCAAATATAGGTAGTTTAAAGAAATTAGAAACACCTACACTAAAACCATCATCTGCAACATTAAAACCAGTTGAAACTACTGTTTTAAAACCAGAATCTACAAGATTAATGCCATCTAAAGCACCAGTTCTAAAACCATCAGGTACTACTCTAACACCTACAAATAAAGTTTTAATGCCTGAAACGAATAATGATTTAGAAAAAATATCCATGAAATCAATTACAGACATCGCTAAAGAAGAGATTGCTCAACAAAAATTAGAAGAAGAATAGATAATTTTTGATAAACGCTATTCCGTCTGATTCATAGATGAGAACCCATTGGCTCTGACATGCGTAAAGTAGGATATTGCATTTTTCTCTTATTTTTAACCGCAACATGTTTACCGTTAGCAACGGCTTTGAATGCATCTGACTTCTCTGGTTCCGATGCAAATAATTGTTCAGAATTGCCTTGTACTGATGCTGGAGAAATACTAATTGAATTAGATTCAAAGCCAATAAAAATGTGGAAAACTCCTGATCACAATTATCTCATAATAAGTGAAAATGGATTTATGAATTTATTCAGCCTTAGTTCAACAGGCTTTGAAGAAGCATGGCAATTAGAAGTTGATTCGAATGGAAATATATCTAGTGCTGCATATTTTTCAGAATTTAATTTAGTAGTTTTTGGAAATGAAACAGGTGCACAAGTGGTAGATGTAGGCCCAGCGAGAGAAAAAGGTCGATTTATTTACCAAGGTACACCAGTAGTAGATGTAGCTTGGGATCCAACAGATGGTGCAGATTTAGATAGTGATGGAATTACAGATTTACCTCATATTTGGATTGCTGTAGAAGCAAGTAAAAGGGCTGTACAATACGATATTAACTTGGAATTACCTACTGCAAAACAAACAAATGAACATGAAAACGAAATCGGGTCTGTAATAGTTCTTGATGATGGAACAATTATTACAGGAGGAGATGATGAAATTTTTGTTCACGAAATTAATCAGGCAGATTCAATGATTTTAACTGATACTTTAGAACCAGGATATTCTGGAACTTTTGATATTATTATGACAAATGAGGATCAAAGTAAAATATATTTTTCTGAATATGATGGAAGAAAAATCATATCATAC
Organism: Methanobacteriota archaeon; assembly: GCA_002692465.1. Taxonomy (GTDB): domain Archaea; phylum Thermoplasmatota; class Poseidoniia; order Poseidoniales; family Poseidoniaceae; genus MGIIa-I. The sequence goes on from NZKH01000011.1 coordinate 3,232, forward strand.
GATTACAATAAAAATGCATTACCTGGTCAACAATGGACTACTACTAGTGTAACAGGTCAAGGAACTAATCCGAGCAACATTGGTTTTGAGCAAATCTCTTCTTCATTATATTCAATGGATAACACATTAATTTTAGGGACTCAAGATAAATTATTTTTTATTAATGCTGAAACAATGGTAGAAGACCAGAACCAATTAAATTATCCATTAGGCGTAAATGCAATTGTAGACACTATTTATGGTGGTTTATTGGTAACAAGTGGTAAAAATGTGCATTTATTAGATTTTGATTCTGATAATGATGGTGTAACGGATACAAAAGATGCGTTTCCAGGTGATCCCTCTCAATGGTCTGATATTGATGGTGATGGATGTGGCGACAACTTAGAAGGAAATTATCCAGATTATTTCCCTGATGATGAATTTGAATGCATTGATACAGATGGTGATGGAGTAGGAGATAATGGAGATGACTTCCCTAATGATAAAAATGAATGGGAAGATTCTGATGGTGATGGGTATGGAGACAACAGTGATTCGTTTCCTGATGAAGATAGCCAATGGGAAGATTCTGATGGTGATGGGTATGGAGATAACCCAGAGGGACAGCAACCAGACGACTGCCCTGAACAATATGGGACTTCAAGCATAGATCGTTATGGTTGCGTTGATGGAGATGGGGACGGTTATAGTAATCCAATCGATGGTGAAGACAATACTAATGCTGACTTATTCCCTAATGATGAAACTCAATGGAGAGATATTGACGGTGATGGGTTTGGAGATAATCCTGATGGTAATGGTGGAGATGATTGCCCATTAGATTTTGGTACTAGCAATAAAACACTAGAGTATAATGAAGAAACTGGACTTTGGCTTACTCCAAGTTACTTTGGATGTAAAGATATAGATGGTGATGGTTTTGCAGACAGTACTGACCAATTCGATAATGACCCAGATGAATGGTTAGACGCAGACAATGACGGAGTAGGTGGAAATTCTGACTATAACGATAATGATGATACATATTCAACCTTGGAAGGAAAATGTGCTTTACAAGATCAAAATAACTTGTCTGATGATTGTGTAATACCCGAAGATAATATTAAATCCGAAGAAGAATTAAAACAAGAGCAGCTTCAAGCATCAATAAAACAAGCCGGTTTATATGGATCAATAGCATTTGTAGTGATAATAGCAGCAATTTTAATTGTGGGACAAATTTTCAAAGCATTAAGTGCAAATAAAAGAATAAAGATTGAAAAAGACTCTATTGGAAATAAAGAAGTAATGGCTACTGAATCTGGTGAAGGTTTTGAATATGATTCTACATTTTCCGAAGACTCCGCATGGAGTGATGATCCTGTTGATGAATTAAATGTGAATTCGGAAGCAATGGATGCTGCCTTTGATGAAGATGAAGTTAAAACGGACCCATTAGAAAATGAGAATACTGAAGAAATTGATGATGTTGCTGAACAACCTATAGAAACTCCTCCGGAGCAACCAACAGAGATTCCTCCAATTCCAGAATCAGGTTTACCAGAAGGGTGGACTATGGACCAATGGAAATGGTATGGAGCAGAATGGTTAGAAAAAAATAAATAATATCTATCTAAATTCAATAGGTAAAGATTTTTTAATCTCACCTAATTTAGATCCCATAATTAATGATTTTCCTTCTGAATTTTTAAACGAATTAACCAATAACCAAAGAATTTTATTCCATTCACTTGGATTAGCAACAAGTCTAATTTTCCCACAAGCAGCTTTTTCCAATAAAGAAGATTCTAAACTTTGGCTATCAAATAATCCTCTTATTATCTGGGAGGCATTAATTGTAAATGTTTTTGGGTGGTAAGCCATATTATTCAACTCAAAATGGTGATAATTCTAATTTTTCAATAAGGTCATTTACATCAACATTTTCTAATTTTTCTAAATGCTCTTGTAATTGTTTAGATTCTGCACTTAATCGACTCAATCTTTTCTCCATTAATAAATGTCCTAAAAGAGAATCTATATTTTTAAATTCCATCATTGAACGCATTTGATTCAATTGTCTTCTTGTTTCAAGGCTTACACTTACCGAGGTCATTCCTTCCGCAGTCATGATTAACATTTGATTTCGACAATTAACCATACTTAATTTGATGCCTTAGAATCTCATTAAAATGTAGATTTGAATAGTAAATTGAACCTCTCGTTCTTTTTTATTCTCTATTCAATAAAAATTGGCTTGTTCTTGTAACTCCATGTTTTTTCATTAAATCTTGAACTCGAAGATGTACTTCTTTACCTAAAGTCCAATATTGATGGCTGCCCCGTCCTTTAGAATCATTTCCTGGTCGATGTAACAAAACAGTAGGACTCCCTTCCGAAGGTGCTTCAGCAATTTTTACTAACCTTTGAATGGCCGTATTAAACACTTGATCTGGGAAAAAACGGGCAACTTCATCACAAACCATACGTGAAAGAGTACTTTTTGGCAAAACCATTGTCATAGCAATGCCAAATAATTTTAAATTCGGATTAATTCTTCTTTGTACTAACTTTATTGTATTCATCAATAAACTCATACCTTCTAAAGCATAATATTCTGCTTGAACTGGGGTTAAAACCCAATTTGATGCAGCTAATGCATTAATTGTCAAAAGACCCAAACTTGGTGGTGTATCTATTATTATGTAATCAAAATCATTAATAATATGCGCAATTCCTTCTTTAAGCCTAGTTTCTCGACCAATTTTTGTTGATAATTCTATATCTGCACCAGATAAATGTATATTTGAAGGTAACAAATACAAATTATCTACTTTTAGTTTCTCAGGTATTTTTTCACTTGAATTTGAAATCGCCCAAGCAGTTCGCATTGCTTGGGTTAATTCTTCTGGTGAAATAATATAATCATCCATTAATGGTAATTCATCTCCAAGATCATTCATCAAAACGTCACTAACTGTTTTTTTCAGTTTACTTTTATCGATACCAAAACTTGTTGATACATTTCCTTGAGGATCTAAATCAATTAAAAGTACTTTTGATGCAGGAATTCCATATTTTCGATTTCCTTCTGCAAGAACTGTTGCTAAATTTACTGAAGTAGTTGTTTTAGCACACCCTCCTTTTTGATTTGTAACCGCAATGACCATCTTGTATGGGTCCATTTTAGATTCCTCCTCAATGGCATAAAAATTATGCTTGGATGACAGGAACTGGCACTTCTGATAAAATTTTACGAAGAATATGCATACCAGTAATTCCACGTATTTTTGCTTCAGGTTTTAGAACAATCCTATGTGCTGCTACCTGTAAAGTAATTCCTTTAATGTCATCAGGAGTAACATAATCTCTTCCTGCAATTGCTGCTGCAGCACGACCTGTCTTGAAAAGTGATTGACTAGCACGTGGAGAGGCTCCTGTAACTACACGATGGTCTTCACGAGTTCTTTGAACTAATTCTACAATGTAAGAAAGAATCGCAGGATCTACATGTACTGTTTCAAGTGCTTTTTGCATTGCAACAACTTTCTTTGGAGAAGTAACCTGTTCAACATCATGGTCATCTTTACCTCTAATTTTTCTGCGTGCCAAAATTGCTTTTTCTTCTGCACGTTCTGGGTAACCCATACTCATTTTCATCAAAAATCGATCCATTTGAGCCTCTGGTAGTGGATATGTTCCTTCCTGTTCAATTGGATTTTGAGTTGCTAAAACAACAAATGGTGCTGGTAATTTATGAGTAATTCCTTCGATGGTAACTTGTTTTTCTTCCATCGCTTCTAGCAATGCAGCTTGTGTTTTTGGAGGTGCTCTGTTAATTTCGTCTGCTAATAGAATATTTGTGAATAAAGGGCCTGCCCTTAATTTAAATTCACCAGACTTTTGATCATACATGTAAGTACCCATAATATCTGAAGGTAATAAATCTGGAGTAAATTGTACACGTTTAAACTTACAACCTAATGCTTTTGCAAATGTATTTGAAAGCATAGTTTTTCCTAAACCAGGAAAATCTTCCAATAGCATATTACCATTAGATAAAATTCCGACAGTAACTCTGCGTAAATTTTCTTGTTTACCTATGATAACTTTTCCAACTTCACTCATTAACTGATTTGAGATATTGCTCACAGTGTTAATTAATTCTCTAGACCGGGCATCACCACCTGCCGCGGATGCACTAAAACCTGCACTCATGATACTAACCTAAACACCCTGCTAAGATGTTTATACTTCAACCTTCGGTATCAATACTTCAATCAAAAAATTTGAGAAAAAGTATTACCTTCCCCAAAAATGGTCCTTAATTCTATGAATTTCAATTAATTCCTGCAGAATTTCATTTTCTGAAGCGCTTAAATCCATTTGTTGTAATTTTGAAGCATGAGCGCTGGGAATATCGACTAAAAGTATGTCTTCTTCATCTACTTGTCTACCAATGGTTACTCCCTTAATCGCTAAAGCCACCTCTTCACCATTTTCTGCAATTTTCAAAGTTTCTTCTCCTGTCCTAATAGAACGTATTTGACCTACTCTTTTACCATCTAATTTTAATAAATTTTGACCTACTTGAATCCTGCCACCTAATACTTTAATTCCCACTACTGCGGGGTTATTTCTCCTAAAAACATGATCTTTTAATAACTTAATTTTCCCTGGATGGACTAAATTTTCTCTTTTTGATTCTGCTAATTCTCTTTTTCTAAGTTGCAACCATTCTTCAAATTTTTCAATTATATGATAAATTACTTGGCCCGAGATTAACTTGACTTCATTATTTTTTTCTAATGCCTCACTAGCCTCCCTACTCACATTTGTATTAAATGATAAAATTGCACAGTGTAGAGGATTGGAAGACACTTCTGCAGCTCGAATATCTTTTTTCTTTACTTCTCCAATAGTTGCCGAACGTATAGGAATACTAATTTTTTCTAATTCGAATGCTAGTGCCTCTAATCCACCTAAAGTATCGGATTTTATTACCACTCCTTCTTCTTCCAATTGGACTGAAATTTTTGATTCATTTTTTGCAGATTTAAATCTAGAAAATGCTTCTGGGCTAATCTCTTGTAAAATCATGGTTCTTTGTTTTTTAATTTCTGAAACTCTTTCCATTTTTCCATCTGCATTGGCTCGAGCAATATCTGATGTTAACTTTTGTACTTTTTGAAGTTTTAATGCTTCATTTTTAGGAAAGACTCGCAAAGTTGTTCCAACTAAAACCTGTTCAAACTTGGGACCATTAATCTTTATTCCTCCGGCTGCACTTACGGTTTCAACAGAATCCCATCGATCTCCTGCGTCACGCATTTCACTCATGCCCCTAGGAGAAAACATCCCTTTAATGTGAGACCAAAATGGCCCTTCTTGAGATACCAATAATATTTCATCTCCTTTTGACAATTGGCCTTTATACAAAATTAAATCCAATGTTTTACCCAAACCTTGTTCATCTTTTAATTCAATAATCGTGCCTTCTGCATCACCAACAACATCTTTCAATCTATCAACGAGAAACCTTTCTGCTAACCCTACCGTTATAGCCAATAAATCTTGAATTCCTTCTCCTTCCTTAGCAGAGCAAGGTACCGCAGCAATAGTATCTGTAAAATCACTGATTTTTGAATATAAATCCACATTAAACCCATGCTCTGAAAGGTTTCCAACAAGTTCCCAAAACCTTTGTTCAAATAACCCTAAACTTTCTTTTGATTGATTTTTTAATGATTTTGCCGTACTTCTATTAAACTTGCATTCCCATCCATGAATCCTATCTACTTTATTTAAAGCTAAAACAAAAGGTGTTTTTTGTTGCTTTAAAATACGAATCGATTCCAATGTCTGTGGTTGGCACCCCTCCATAATATCAATAACCAAAATGGCAATATCTGCCAAAGCACCTCCCCTACTTCTTAATGCTGTAAATGAATGATGACCTGGTGTATCAATAAATAATAAACCAGGTGAATCGAACTTTTTACCACCAAGTAAATCACCACATACATCATTAAGAAGGTCAGAAGGTATCTCCGTTGCACCAATATGCTGAGTGATTCCGCCAGCTTCTCTAGCCATTACAGAAGACTGTGAATCTATTCCTAATGAGCGAATATGGTCTAAAATACTAGTTTTACCATGATCGACATGTCCCAAAACTGCAACTATTGGTTGTCTTTGTTTTACATGATTGTCGCTAGTCAAGACTGTTGCCCCCAAACTAAGGGGCTATCATCTGCTTTCGTAAACCCATCGCTCACGATGAGGGGTCCACTCATTAATTCCATCTGGAAACCACAATCCTAATTCAAATGCTGCTGTATCTTGACCATCACTCCCGTGAATTAAATTATATCCTATATCCATTCCTAAATCACCACGTATTGTTCCTGGTGGTGCTTCTCTACCATTTGTTGGACCGATAATATTTCTTGCAACAGAAATTGCATCCTTACCTGACCAAGCCATTGCAACTACAGGAGATGATGTTACGAATTTTATCAACCCTGGGTAAAATGGTCGTTCTTTATGTACTTCATAATGTTTTGAAGCCAATTCTTCTGACGGGGTGAAACTTCTAAGACCTACTAATCTTAATCCTTTTCTTTCAAAACGTGATATAATATTTCCAACTAAGCCCCTTTGAACACCATCAGGCTTAATCATTACAAAAGTTGTCTCCATGATCTCACTTCAAATTAAAAAATCTATTTAATTCCGCCTTTAACATAATGTCTTGTCCATTTAACCCTTCTAGGGTTTCTATTCAAATTAACCATATTTTTTCTAGCCTTAGAACTTTTAAACCAAAGTACTGTTCCATCTCTTTTGACAAACATTAAACCAGTCCCTGGTTCAATCTCTTCTCCTGAGAAATTACAGATTCTACGTTCAGGAATCTTAACGACCTCCTAATTTTCTTGCTTCACGTCCTGTATCTCTTAACATTAAAATATCACCAATTCTAATTGCTCCAACTACATTCCTTGTAATAATTCTACCAACATCTCTAGGATTAGGTGCATCATTAACTCTAACTTTAACTTGAGTTGCTTCACCCGTCATACCTGTTCTAGCAACAATTTCCACAACTTCTGCTGGCCAACCCAATTCTTCACTCACGAATTACACCTCAATTATTTGCATCTTTGATTTTACTAATTACGTTATCATATTTTTCTTGGGCCGCTTTTGGTATTTCTAACAAAGCAATGGATGCAGTTTTGACACCTTCGGGCAAACCTGATTCTTTGCCCAAATATTCTTGATGCCTAACATACCCAAACGGTATTTGTTTTTCTTCACAGATCATTGGTATATGAGCTAATAATTCTGGAGGATTTACATCTTCTGCCATTACTATTAGTTTAGCAACGCCTCTTTCTGCAGCTTTAGTAACTTCATTACTACCTCTACAAACGGCTTCTTTGCAAACTGATACCAAATCAAATATTGCGTCTTCTAAATCTTCTGGTGTTTCAAATTTCACATGCACAGTCACTGGATTCACAACCTCTTGGCACTTGCGCCACGACATGATGGGTATAAACCCAACGCAGGAAAGGCTTTCTTCAATTTTCCATTAATTCATCAATTCCACGGCATAAAGCAGATGCTGAAGAAACTACAGAACGTGGATTTTTTAATGAATCAGAAGCTATTATTCCATCAACAAATTTATCTAATTTTGAAATCGCACCACCAGTAAATAAACCGTGAGAACAAGCAGCAAATACCGCTTTTGCTCCTTGATCCCTCAAAGCTTCACTTGCCCTACAAATTGTTCCACCGGTTGAAATCATATCATCGACGATAGTAACAACTGAATCGTTAACATCCAAATCTTTAGCTTTGTGAACAATAGTATGGGCATCAATTCTTGTTTTTTCTAAATATGAAAATTTGCATCCTATAGTTTCTGCAACAAAACTTGCTCTTTCTATTGCACCCTTATCTGGTGAAAGGATAAAATCCGGTTTAATTTCTGATTGTAAATAAGTCGCTATTTCAGACATAGATGATGTAAAGGACACAGGCACAGGTAAATTCTCTAAAACCTCGGGGGCATGTAAATCTAAAACTGCTATACCATCACATTTTGAAGATAATAACATTCCAATTGCCCTTGCAGAAACAGCCTCACCCTGATTAAACCTTTTATCCTGTCTTGAATAACCAAAATAAGGTATTGCCAAAAAAATTCCTGGACCTGCGGGTTCACAATCAATACCTTTACCTCTAATATCTTCAAGTTTACCTTGCCTAACATCATTTATTGCTTCTAATAATAATAAAGTCTCGATAATACAACTATCTGGAAATGTATTTGAAACTAAAATTACTGACGTAGAACGAATTTTTCCTATACTTTTCTCAGGTACTCGAAAATAACCTTCACTATCTGGAAAACGCCTAGCTTCCAACGAATGGTGTTCGCAACCTAAAATTTGAGCCATGTCTTCTGCAATATGCTTACAACTACTTCCAGAAACAACTAACAAATTGATTCCCTCAAACACTCCGAGAAGTATCCTACACTTGGAGTTATTTACTAATTAATTTTCACAATTAACATAATTCTTGGACAAATTAGAATGGGCGAGGCAGGATTTGAACCTGCGGCCTCCCGGTTATCAGCCGGGTGCTCCAGCCAAGCTAAGCTACCCGCCCAAGGCAGTTTGTCCTAACATAAACATTTGATAACGATGACGGTAGAATAATCTCTAAGAAGGGCTGCTATTACTCATTGATTAATGGCAAATGGCAAAGATGCATTTTCCTATGCTTTATCTAGATTCATTTTTTCATCAATAGAGTTTTTTAATGAAGAAATAAAATCTTACTGGGGAAATATAATACCTGACCTTGACAAAATACCCACAGATACTGAAATAAATAATCCTGCTCAAAGGGTTAAGCTTGTTTTTGGCAACAAAAATTTTTCTTCTGAAGAAAAAGCCCCAAAGGTTGTAATAATTAATGAACCTATTTCATTCAAACATTCTGCAAAAATTATTCTAGAAGCTTCTTCTGGTGAAGATTGTGCAAGACTATTGGCTATTTCTCATACTATAGCACAAAGATTTGCCTTACCAATTTATCTTATTATTTCAGCAGAATGTCTAAATGAAAAATTAAATTTTCATCCAGAGCATATCCCGTTTCCTCCAAAATATATCATTCGTGAACAATCATGGAAACCAGATAAAATTTATCCAAACCATCCGGCATTAAGTTTCAAAAGAATAAATTATGGTAGTAATAAAGGTCCTAGAGATAAAGCAAAAATATTAATCATATCCCATGGGAAATATTCCTTATTTGTTAATAATTTGATAAAAGGGTCTAAACACAAGATTAGACATCTTGAAATCCAAACATTAAGACCTTTTTCAAAAGAAATCCTAAATCAAGCAATGACTTCAGTTCAGAAAACAATTTCTATTAACGAAACATACGCCTGGATAACTGAAAATGAATCTATTGATTCTTTATCTTTAAATGAATTAAATGATTTAATTAATTAAATTATTCATCTTCATCAACAAAGTTAGGATCATTAATCTGAATGTAACTTGGTAATGTTAATAATTTAGTTATCGTTCTTGACAAAACCACTTCATCTAAACTTTCTCTAGTTTTAGCAAACGCATTAATTGGAATGTTAATTCTTTCTGGTAAACCAAATTCCCTCCTAATGCTTGGTCTTGTTTCAACAATTACTCCTCTATATGTTCGTTTCTTCTTTAACAAACCTACGATTACTCCAACTTCATTTCCTTGATTATCTTGAACTGCCCTATCTTCCATTTCATCTGGAGCGTATAAATTTTCATCAATACGAACTGTGTTTCTCCAACGTCTTTGCAATTCTCTCATAGATTTAGATAATTTTACAGAGCCATCATCCATTATGCTATGTACTAATTCTTTAGACAATGGTGCCATTTCTGCTGGCTTCCTCATAAACTCATCAGCTATGTCAGATTCAACTACAATTCTCATAGATCTTACTCTATCAGTATTTGGGTGATTTCTCTCTCCAACAATAACTCCTACTTTGGTATCGCCAACATACACATCTCTTCTCAATAATTCTTGTATTGTATATTCATTTCTCGCCATCTGCATCCCTTTCCTTTTTCTCCTTAGCGCGGTCTTTAATCAATACAGTATATATACTATACGTAATAATCAATATTTAATTATACAATTAGAATACTTTGTTAAACTAAATGATTCCAATTGAAAAATCTAATTTTTTGGCCGATAATAATAGCAAATAAAAATTAATTTTGGAAGCGCTTTTTTATGCAATAATAAATAATTTTTCAATTGAAGTAATAATAAATAATACAGAAATATATGGGGGCTAGTTATTTTAATTTTTCAATTGAAAATTTAATTATTCAATTGGTTTTTTTGAGTTATGGGGCGTGCCAAAAAATATCAAAGCCCATGGAGGGAATTATTGATGTGCATCTTTTTAGTCGGTAGGTTTACTGAGGGCGTAGTATGCATTCCAATATTTCGAAATTAAAACACATAAGAGAAGCTTCTGGAAATGCCAAAACAAATGGGCTTCCCGATGAAATAATTGAAACATATCTCGAATCATTTGAAGAATTAAAATATGCAATTGATGAGGCTTATGAAATCCATAAAAAAATAACTCAAGAATTTGGAGAAGAAATAATCAAAATGGAAGAATCCCAACTAATAAAATTATTACAAGAGGACTACGTTAATTTCTATTCTGCCCCTACCGTAAATCCCTATGTCGCCATTGCAGCAAAAGGCCCATGGATTGTAACATCTCATGGTGCAGTCTTACACGACAATGGAGGTTATGGGATGCTTGGAATGGGGCATGGCCCTGAAAATGTAATTCAATCGATGCAGCAAAATTGGGTAATGGCCAATGTAATGACTCCATCATTCAGTCAAAAAAGATTAGCAGAGCGACTAAAACAGGAAATTGGACATACCAGAAAAGAATGCCCGTTTGATAAATTTATTTGCATGAATTCAGGATCTGAATCTATGACTGTAGGAATGAGAATTTCTGATGTAAATGCATTAAGGATGACAGGCCCAGGTGGAAGATACGAAGGTAAACAAACTAGGATGATTGCAATAGAAAGGGCATTTCATGGTAGAACTGATAGACCTGCACAAATATCACATTCTTGTAAAGATGGTTACGATAAAAATTTGAACACATTTCAGAACAGAGAGAATCTTAAATTAATTCCAGCCAATGACATAAATGCATTAAACGAGGCATTTATTCAAGCAAAGGATGATGGTGTTTTTATTGAATTACTTGCAATCGAGCCAGTCCAAGGAGAAGGGGCACCAGGAGTGTGTATAGAACGCGACTTTTATGATGAGGCTAGGCGTCTAACGAAAGAACATGGTTCTATGTTAATTATTGATTCTGTTCAAGCCGGACTAAGGGGGCAAGGATGCCTAAGCATCGTAGATTACGAAGGATTTCAAGATGCTGAAGCACCTGACATGGAAGCATGGTCTAAAGCAATTAATGCAGGCCAATTCCCACTTTCTGTAGTAGGCATGACAAAAACAGCTGCGGAATTATATGTCACTGGAATTTATGGAAATACAATGACTACTAATCCTCGTGCACTTGAAACTGCAGTAGCCGTACTAGATCGAATTACTCCCGAGCTTCGTCAGAACATTCGCCAACGTGGAAAAGAATTGTTAAATGAGCTCAAAAAATTGATGTCTGAATTCCCAGAATCAATAATGTCTGTAGAAGGTACTGGCCTTCTTATTTGTGCTGAACTACATCCAGAAAATTTACCTGTTGTTGGATTCGGTTGTGTTGAAGAATGGTGTCGTTTAAATGGCCTCGGAGTCATTCATGGTGGTAAAAATGCACTACGTTTTACACCTCATTTTGCAATAACATCTGCTGAAATAGAATTAATTATTAATGTTGTTCGTAAAGCACTGATTCATTTTAAATAAATCTAAAAAAATTAATTTTAACACGAAAACATACAGCATATTATATGTTAAAGATTCTAGCACCACATAATGTATAAATTTGAGCATCAAACCCACGTTGATGAAAATGTAGAAAATACATTTTCTTGGTTTGAACATGAAGGATCATTCAGAAGATTAATGCCGCCATGGGAAGTTCTAAAAGAAATTAAAGCTGATAAATCGATAAATGAAGGTTCTATTAGAATCTTTAAAATTCCATTTGGGCCTTTTAAAATGAGTTGGGTTGCTAAACACACAATTTATGATCCGCCGAATCAATTCAAAGATATTATGCTCAAAGGACCATTTTGGAGATGGGAGCATGTTCATGACTTCATCCCTCAAGATAATGGGACCTTGGTCAAAGATACTGTCGAATATCAGGTTCCATTTGGGGCATTTGGTTATTTTTTTGCGGGTAGAAGTGTTAAAAAAAGAATTAAAAATATGTTCATTTCTAGAGAACTTAGATTGAAAAGAGATTTAGAAAACCATAAAATATTCAGATCTGAAAAACGAAAGAAAATATTGATTGCTGGTTCTTCCGGAATGATTGGAACTCAATTAGTAGCATTTTTAGATACTGGAGGACATGATGTTTGGAGGCTAGTTAGACGCGAAGCAAATTTAGATTCAAAAGAAATCAAATGGGATCCTGAAAAAAATGAATTAGATTCTGATAAAATTGAAGGTTTTGATGTAATTATACATCTAGGTGGGGCGGGGATAGGAGATAAGCGCTGGACTAAAAAACGTAAAAATTTAATTCAAAAGTCAAGAGAAAGAACGACCACATTATTATCTGAAACAATCTCTAAATTAAAAAATAAACCCGAAGTTTTTCTAATTGCAAGTGCAATAGGTTATTATGGAAATCGAGGAGATGAAGAATTAACTGAAAATAGTAATCCGGGTGAAGGTTTTCTCACAGAAACAGTGTTAGCTTGGGAAAAATATGCCGAAGCAGCAAAAAAAGTAGGAGTTAGAGTAATTAATATCAGAACAGGAATTGTTTTATCAGCAACTGGTGGTGCCCTAAATAAGATGTTGTTACCTTGGAAATTAGGTGCAGGGGGCCCCATAGGAGGAGGGAAGCAATGGATGTCATGGATTTCATTAGATGACCAAATATTTGCAATAAATCATCTTATTATGAACAAGGACTGTAATGGAGCATACAATTTAACCTCTATGAACCCTGTAAGACAAAAAGAGTTCTCAAAAACATTGGGGAAGGTACTTCGAAGACCCGCCTTTGCACCAATTCCAAAATTCCCAATGAGAATATTATTTGGAGAATTAGCAGGACCACTCTTATTTGAAGGTCAAAAAGTTCTACCAGAAAGATTGTTAAAATCAGGATTTAAATTTACTCATGAAAATCTTGAAAGTGCATTAAGAGATTGTTTAGGGAAATGGAGATAAAATGAGTAAATATTATAATTTCTTAATTGGAACTAATCTGCCAGAATTTTCCATGCCCAATGACGAGGGGTTATCTATATCAAATAATGAATTAATTGGGCATTGGACTGTTCTTTTTATTTATCCCAAGGATAATTCACCTGGTTGTACTTTAGAATCATGTCATTTTAGAAACAAATATGATTATTTTTGGGAAAATAACATATTACTTTTTGGAATTTCAACAGACACAATTGAATCACATAAAAAATTCAAAGAAAAAAATAGATTGCCATACTCCTTACTAAGCGACAAAGGTGCAGTTTTTATTAAAAAATTAAAACTTAAAAAAATATTCAATTTCATTAGACCAAGAGTGACTTTAATAATTGATAAAGAGGGGATTATTCGTAACGTACATTCAAGTCAAATAAATATGAAAGGACACATCACTAAAACGATTAAAGCTTTTGAGAGATTAAAATGAATCAGAAAACAATTTCTTTGGAGGGAGAACCTAATTTTCTAAAAGAATTAATTCAAAATAGGATTTCTGACAGAATGATTCATAAAATTAGTAATGATTCTAATTCATCTTTTACTATTTATTTTGAAACTGGAGAAAAATTCGAAAAGGAAATCTCCAAACCATCAATTATAATTAGGCCATGGAATGAACAGATCACTCCATTTAATCTAGAAAAATGCATAGAATTGCATGTCAGAGATTTATTATGTATTGATCCTGAAGGCAAATGGGGCCCAAGTGATATTTTTGAATGGATAAAATGCCTTGATTCTGGTTCCCCAATATTTCTAGAAAAATATCCAATACGATATTGGACCTCTAAACACGATGTTATTTCACTTATTGAAACACTTATTGAACTTCCAAAAATACCTACATTAATTACAGAAGTTTGTGGAAGGAGACCGTGGATTGCAAATGATATCTTTTCTGAGTTGAAAATGTTATGGAGAAGAGTTGATAATTCAAAAACAAATAAAATTGACATTGTAGATTTGGAGGTTAAAGATATACCCAATACCAACATCAATAATAATTCAAATAGCCCAAATCTTTTTGAGTTGCATAATTTATTAAAATTGCAAAATGGGAAAGGATGGATTACTTCCACCCCAATAAGAATCTCGTTGATGGAATGCCTTGAAGAAATAATTGAATAATATAATTTTATTTCTTTCCAAAATAATGATAATAGAAAATAAAAAGGGTTAGTTAAGGGGGCTAAAAAATGGACCACACATCACTTTTCGGTATTGAGCAAGAACTTGCAATTTTTGCTATTGGGTTAATTATAGGTTATGCCTCTGCCAAGTTCTTAACTGGAAAAACACCACAAATTAAATTCTCTATTTTCCATATACACCATTGGATTTGGGCCACTATTATTCTAATTTTTCTAATTTGGATGGAATGGAGCAATCCTATACTTATTGGAATTTTTACTGGAGTTGCATTAGAGGGGTTAACTTATGATGATTGGTCTCTTTTCATTAAAAAAGAGGAATAATTAATCCAAATTTTCCAAGAGTAATCGATGGAAGTGATGTACTCCTGTTTCTTTTTCTGGTGAATACCTACCTCGTTCATAAGATTTGGAAGCTACACCCCGTTGAACCCCTTCTACAATTTGTTGGTCTTCTTCCTCAACTTTATCTAAATCACCACCTGCACCCTCAAGAATTAAATCTTTATTACCAATATAACCACGATAAATTATTTTTGATTTGTCTGAATTCAAAGGAACTACAATATTNACTGATAACCCCCATGGATAAAAATTAAACATCATATTTGGATATAACCAAAAATAATATGCNGCAATATTTTTNCCATAATCTATGGATTCTTTAGGCAAATTAAAACATAACTCACCTGGTTTAGCAAACCCTATTTGTAACACCCCATTTGAAAATAATTCTGTTTCATAAGTGTCATTTTCAATAATATTATTTAAATCTCCATGAACAAATGGAATATGAAACCCTTCCAAATAATTATCAACGTATAATGCCCAATTTGCTTTAACTGAGTATGTCCGATCTTTACTAGAATCATATTTGAATTTTTCAATATCCATCCATCCAATTCTATTGTCTAAAAATTCAATGAACTCATCAAAATTTTGTTCGCCCTTATTTACAAAAAGTAAATTTTTCCAATTCATTAATTTAAATTTTTTCAAATTATCTTTTTGTGTCGGGAAATTTTTCACATTTTCAAACTTAGGCATATTTTTAAATTGGCCTTGTAAATCAAAAGATCGACCATGATATGGGCATTGAATTCGTGATTTTTTACATTTTTCTTCAACTAATAACATTGCCCTATGAGTACATACGTTTGAAATACAAGCATAATTTTCATCTTTAGTTAATATTACTTCATCATTTATGAGATCACCCATTCGTTCCAATGGAATAATATTCACACTATCAAATTCTGAACTATGGACTGCAAAATGCCAATGATTAAGAAATGATTCTTTTATTCTTTCAAATAATTCCGTATCGGTATAATAATCTGAGTGGAGTGTTTGAGCCAAAGATATGTCCTCATCAACGTAATCTCTCGCCATATTACATGTAGAAAGTCTTGTAATAAATAATCGACTAATGACAGGATATCCCATATTTTTTCAAACGCCAGTAGTTGTATGGCCATGGAGTCAAGAATCCTGCAATCAACATTGGAATGATGACTTCCGGCGTCAACATTGCACCCCCCGTCAAAACAACATCAGTGGCATTCATCGCAGTTTCCATTGCTACCATCGAAATAAATGACATCCCCAGTGCGGTTCGCAACGCGTCTTGGAAGGGGAGTTGTTTCATTAAAATCAATGTTTCAAGTGTAATAGAAGTCAATAAACCATTCATAATAGCAAGCATCATTATTGCCATCATTGGCCATCCCGAATCTGTCCAAACAAATTGGAAATAGGCGATGGTTCCAAGATCTCCAATACTACAACCAATTAAACACCACTTTGTATTATGAGCGCTTTGTTTCCATACAGATTTATCAAACCAATCAAAACTACTAGTTCCAATTGAAAATCCAGATAAAGTAACTATTTCTTCTAAATTAGAAGTTGTAATTTCTTCTGAATGTTCAATCTTTGCTATTCGTGAAACATGTGATACTTCGGCCTTACTTATTCCACTTTCTTTCAAAAAATTATCAGTAAGTTTTGAAGAACAACCATTACAAGTCATCCCATCTACAAACAATTCCGTGGTTGCCATGATGCTTCGAACAATTCAACCATAATAAATTAGCAACTTTTCATGATAGGCTCTAAAAATGATTGCGTGTCCGAATCTACAATATGTATAATCCATTTGACAAATTTACTGAAGCATCAGTAAAAAAACCAATCACTGCAATACTTATTTTCATATTGATATTCTTTGGTGGAATTTTCTTAATGGTAAATTACATCAGTGCTGATGTATCTCGTTCCTCTTTTTATCCAGATAATGAAGTCACAAGATTACTAACTGAAATTGATAATGAATACAATGAGCAAGAACTTGACTTATTAAGGGCTTTAACACCACTAGAATCTAATGGTTTAGATAACCCATCAAATTGGGAAAAATTAGCTAAAGTTGAAGCAATCATGATTAGTGACAACTCTTCTTTAAATTATCAAGAACCAATATTTGGCGGTCAATCAGTAGCAGGACCTGCAAGTTTAGCAATGATTTACTCCACAGTTGTGTATCCCGAAGAGACAGCATTATGGGTTAATGAAACCAAAACTACTTTTGATGCTTTTATTAATACATTAGAAAATGGAAGTAATTCTGAAATTAATAATGCTTTGAATCTATCTATTGAAAAAGTGGAATCAATACCACTCCCTCCAGAAATTACCTCTGAATCATTAAATTCATGGGATGTAAACAACACTGAATGGGTTGATTCGTTAATGAATGGGGTGAATTCAACACAATTACTTTCAGATTTTGATGATTATTTATCGTCAATAAATTTGTTAGTAAATAATAATTCAGTAGGTCCGGAAATTGAACAAAAATGGATTTATAGCGTATCTTTAGATGCGAGGATTAAATTGAATATACTAAATGTCATTCAAGAAATCGATTACGCAGGGTCAGTATTAGGGTCTATTCCAACTTATGATGAAAAGGGCTCTGAAATTGAGTTTTCTCAAAGATCTTCTTCTGCAACAATTGGAGTAATTAATCTAGCTATTTCAACATCAGATTTAGATACTGAAGAAATTATCGAAATTTCAAAATCTTTAGAAAATAACCTTAGTACTGAACTTTCATTAGATGAAGATTCAAAAGTAATTATTTTCGGGTTTAATCGTTTTACAGAAGCATCTGCAAGTGCATCAAGCAAAGAGAGTCCAATGCTTACAAGTTTGGCAATATTATTACTTGGAATTATTTTATGGACTAGATTTCGTTCAATTAGAGAAACTATGATGGTGATAACATGTACAGCACTAACAATTCCAATTACTTTTGGTGTTGCTTCCTTTTTATTCAAAGTAACATTTAATCCTGCTATGTTTTCTATCCCTGTTCTTGTACTTGCAATTGGTGTAGATTATGGATTACATGTTGTAGCAAGATATAGAGAAGAAGCTGTTCACGAAGCAAGAAAAGTGGGTATTGACGAACATGCTCAACCACTTTCAGTCCTAGAAAAATCGAGTAGGAAAAAAGCAATTTTAAATGGTTCATTACTTACCTCTGCAGCATTAATTGTCGCAATTACTACTGATGTAGTAGGATTTATGTCATTTAACATTAGTAATCAAAAGTTCTTACGTGATTTTGGAACTACAATTGCTATTGGACTATTATTTGTGTATCTCTCATCAATTACTGTGTTACCGGCATTATTGTCCTTAATACCACCTAAATCTAAAACTGTAATTACTAGAAAGCCTTTTCCAATTTCCAACATACAATCAATTGAAGAAACAAGTTTTTCAAAATTTATTGGAAACGTGGTAGATAAAAAAGCAAAAGTTGTTTGGATTATTGTAATATTAATGACAATTCCTATGCTTTGGGGAATGACATTACTGAAGCCCGGTTTTGATACTCGAGATCAATTGGTCGAAGATGAAGAGGGAGTTGTTGGGGCATTCGTAACATTAAACGACCAATTTGCTTCAAGCCCAAGTCCTATTTATTTCATCATTGATTCAAAAGAAAATTCCACGGTCTTATCTCCTGACGGTTTAGAGGCATATTATGATGCAATGAATCTTTTATCTAATGATGATAAAATTAGTGACGACATCACAAGCCTTTGGACTGAATTAACGAAGTATTCTATTAATGCTGAAAATGCTACATTTTCAGAATTATTAACACGAATCGAATCAAAAGAGAATGAAGCGTTCACAGAATTAAGCACTTGGATTTTAGAAAATGAGGAAGGCTTTGAATTAGCTTCACCATATCTAAGCAATAATCAAAAACAAATGGTAATTAGATTTCAAGCGGCAATATTAGATTGGGAGGCTTCAGTAGAACTTGAAGAAAATTTAAACAATAAATTAAGTGAGTTGCCTAACGAGAATTTTACATATGCATTTACAGGTGATGATTTGATTATTGGAATGGTAACAGAAGAAATTTCCACAAATTCCGTGGTTTCAACTGCAATAGTTTCTGTAATAATTTTAATCATGTTAATTACAATTAATTTCTTCGATAATAAAGACCCAATAAGAGGAGTTGTGATGGCTTTACCATTATTTATCGTTGTTTGTTGGGTGTATGGAATGCTTGGGCTCTTTGGATTCTTATTGAATGCTCAAGTAGTCACAATAGGGGCATTAACACTAGGTTTAGGTGTTGATTATTCTGTTCACTTTGGAACTCGAATGGAAGAAGAAGCAGAACTAAACCCAAATGGCACTATTGCTGAATGGACTAGTAAAACTGTATGTACAACAGGAAGAGCTATGGGTGCTGCAGCATTAACTACTGCTGGTGGTTTCTCTGTATTGCTTCTTTCTTCATTAGAACCATTAAAATTAATGGGCATTTCATTTGCAATAGCAATTTCAATGGCATTAATCTCATCATTAACATTATTGCCAACACTCCTTGGGCCAAGATTAAAATTACATTCTGAGCAAGAATAGAATAATTAAACAGTCAAGAAGTCTATCAACAAGATTCACGTCGGCTATTCATGGCCATTGACCCAGATAGTTTCGATGAACCGGTTAAAGATTATGTTTTTGGGAATACTAAATCTGTTAATGATTTGATCGAGGCCATGTCTAGTGCTGGCGGATTTACTGCTACAAAACTTGCTCGCGCCAAAGAATTGTTGGAATTACAATTTGAAAAATTGGAAGAATCTAATTTTGAGCCTGAAAAATGCCTGAATTGGATCTCTTTTCCTGCATGTCTCTGTGCAACTGGAACTAGAGGGTTTTTTGTAGAAGCTATTAAACAAAAAAAATTCAATGTGATTTCAACTACTTGTGGAACACTAGACCATGATATTGCTAGAACACACAAAAATTACTTGCATGGAGAATTTGAATTAGATGATATTGAATTAGGAGAATATGGATTAAACAGACTTGGAAATGTAATTGTTCCAAATTCATCATATGGCGAAATAATTGAAAGAGTTGTTTTGCCTGCTTTAGAAGAAATTAGAACTGAAAGAATAGAACAAACGGGTTTAAGTGGAACTGAACTATGGAAGGGTTTTGGAACTGTAGAATTATGTTGGGAACTTGGAAACAGAGTATGTGACGAAAAATCAATTCTATTCTGGGCTGCAAAACACCAAATTCCAATTGTAATTCCAGGCATTACTGATGGAAGTATTGGTGCACAGTTATTTATGTTTAGACAAAAATATCCCGAATTCTGGATAGATATTTTAGCAGATGAACAAAGAATGTCGGATCTTACTTGGGTTGCTGAATCAAGTAATGCATTAATGGTTGGAGGTGGAATTTCTAAACATCACGTAATTTGGTGGAATCAATACAGGGGTGGACTTGACAACGCTGTATACATTACTACTGCTCCCGAATATGACGGTTCTCTTTCTGGAGCTAGATTGCGTGAAGCAATATCTTGGGGGAAAATGCGTCCTGAAGCACCAAATATTTGTGTAGAAGGGGATGCTAGTGTACTTTTGCCAATATTAGGGGCTTCATTATTCAATTAAGATTTTCACTAGGTTGAATTACTGCTTTCAAAACTATTTTAGAAATTGCAACTAAGAAGAATACTATGGCTGCAACCAAGGCAATCATTGACCCGCTACCTGTATTTAATTCCGCAGAAAAATAAAGTCCTAGAATTATAATTAGAATGCCGAATAATTGAGAATAAAGAATACAAGAGCGGAAGCTTTTGCCTATTAATTGAGCCGTTGCTGAAGGAGTTATCAAAATAGCAGTAACCAATAAAACACCAACAATCTGTACCATACTTACTACAACCGTCGCTGTAAGTATACTAAAGAAAATACCAATTTGACTTACTGGTAATCCTTGAACTCTTGCTGCAATTGGGTCAATAGAAATTGCTAACAAACTATGATGAAGAAGTAAAATAGATACTAGAGAAATTATACCTATAATTGAGATGAAATTCAAACTATACTCATCGATTAATAATAAATCCCCAAATAAAATACTTTCAATATCAGTGTAAGCAGCACCGCCCCAAACTCTTAAAATTACTAAACCAAGACCAAGCATCCCTGTCAAGAAAATTGCTATTGATGCATCCCCTGTAAGTATGTTATTAGAGCGCAGATATTCAATTGTAATTGATGCTATAATACAAAAAAATACTGCATACCAAATTGGTGCTACGAAACCAATTACGGTTGCTATTGCAACCGCTCCAAATGATACGTGGGCTAATCCATCTCCAATCAAAGATAAATTTCGAATCAATAGAAATGTACCCAAAGAACCTGCTATAATACTTGCTAATACTGATACAACTAAAGCTCGTTGAAATATTTCCCAATTAAAAAAATAAGGAAATACCTCTCCAGGCACAATAGGTGCAATAAATTCTAAAATAGGGCTTGTTAAATCCATTATAACTGTTCCAACGGGTAATAATGTTAATAAATAGAGTGATACCATTGAAATTGCTATTGCAAATATTGCAAATAATATGTTCATTAATTTCATTTTTGATCACCTTTCTTAGCTGGAACTATAATTACAGGGTTTAAATTAGATTTCTTAACATCGGTATTAATTTGAATTGGTTCATCATGTGTAGCTTGAATGCCTCTTAATTGTGCAAGAAGTGATAAATCTGGGAAATCAGCAGTAGAACCATCGTAACGTATTGTCTCTTCTAGGTAAATCATACGGTGTACTGTCTGCTTAATTGTTGGCAAATCATGTGAAACCATCAGAATTGTTTTATTCTCATCATGACATAAATTATCAAGTAGCTTCAATAGTGAATTGCGAGAATCTCTATCAACACCAACCATTGGTTCATCCATTATTATTATCTCTGCTTCTGATGCTAATGCTTTACCAATTGCTGCACGTTGTCGCTGCCCCCCAGATAAACGCGATAGTGGAGTATTAGCAACATCTTCAAGACCTACTAGTTGCAATATTTTTTTAACCTGCATACGATTTTTTTTTCTAATTTGGAAAAATGATTCTCTCTTTAAGGTCCCTAACTGTATTAATTCCTTAACAGTAATTTGAATATTACTAGGGAGATTTAATGCAGTTTGTGGCACCCACCCAACCTTACCAATAATCGCTTTTGACATCGGTTCATGATCATAAATTGTTATTGTCCCGGTTTTTGGTTTCAAAATTCCAAGAATTGTAAGTAATAATGTGCTTTTACCTCCACCATTAGGTCCAACAACTCCAATGAATTCACCACATGATATTGATAAATTTATATCATGAATTACTTGTGTTCCTGAACGCATAACAGATAAATTGCTAACTTCAATTACTTGACTCTGACAAGCAATTTCGTTATTTAGCATCAAAAATACCCCTTCTGTTGATTATTATGAATATTAATTTACTAAAAAACTATATCCAATCAATCAAGCTGTACATCCAAGTCCTATTTTCAAACTATCAAGATTTTTCTGCATTAAAGATAAA
>NZKH01000012.1 GCA_002692465.1 Methanobacteriota archaeon
CCTGCTTCTAATTCTGGAAATCAAATGCAACTACTTATTGACGCATTGGTATTTGTTGCTACAAATAATAGTAGAGAGATATATACCACTGTTTTAGACCCATGGGGGAAACTTAACAATAATCAGGATCCAAATTGGCAAGTAGGCGATTCAGCAACTAAAGCATCTGGCGGGCGTTATACCGAGGATTTAGGAAAAGGTGAAGAAGGGCATTTAGTTGTTGTAAACGATACAAGAATTACGATTGATGATGCATTTTCTTTACATCCTTCAATTTCTTTTGATAGCGAACAAAATGCACATGTAACTTGGATGGATACTAGAGATTATGGATTTAAGAAAGACGATAATTATGAAGTGTATTACTCTAAATTAAGAATGCGTGGTGCAGGAGATTGGGACGGAGTTCCAGAAGGACTTTCCACTTACCAAATTAAGAAAATCGATGATACAAGAGTTTCAGATTTAGGGCAAGCATCCCAAGCTAGACCTTGGGCGCCTTCAAGCACTCACCCCGCAATAATTGTTGACAAACTTGACAATGTTCATCTTGCTTGGTTAGATAATGATAATCTTTCAGCAGGCGAAGAGATACAGTATACAAGGTTAAATGCAACGGACGATACTGGAGCAGGAGAATTGATTTTAGATCCTTGGGAAATTGCAGAATTAACATCTTGGAATTCAGACAAATTAGGGCCAAATTCGGGTAGAACTCCCGATCAAGGGACACCTCCAGGTTTTGCTAATGATTTAGGTAATGGTGCACATTTAGTTTGGACAGATACCAATACTTGTAATGAAGAAAGTAATAGCTATATTTACACATTATGTTATTCTCATGTCCTTACTGGAATTGTCGATGTAACATTCCAACCAGGTGAAACCTATTTCCATGAAATAGAGCCAGGAGAACAAACAATGTACAATTTAACTGTAAATAATTCAACACCCGGTCCATCGGATATCGTTGCAGATTCGTATACATTAACTCTTGAAGGAGTTCCTCTCGATTGGTCAGCAACATTGTATTTCTCTAGCAATAATACTGCTATTTTTGAAGATACGAATATATATCTTGCAGGCGGTGAAACTGTAGATGTTTTCATGAGAGTTAGAGCTCCAAATATTTACCAAGCAGCAGGATTACAGGATCAGTTTGCTAATATTTCAGTAGTAGCGACGTCGGTAAAAGACCCGGCTATACGTTCATCGAGGTTGACGATTACTTTGATGGATATAGAGTATGGAATAGACCTTGATGCAAGCCATTCTTTAGTAGAGGTTGAGCAAGGGAAAACAGCCAAATTCTCCATTACTATTACGAATACAGGTAACGTGTTTGATACATTTGCCTTTTATGATCCTCAAACTATTGAGGGCGGTGCCGCTTGGAATCTTCCGTTCGGTTGGGGGGTAACTTTCCCTCTTAACGTTTCATTAGATCCACAACAATCAGTTACAGAATCTTTGAGTATTAGTATTCCAGCCTCCCAAAATCCGACCGATGAGGCAATAAATTTGCATGGGTGGTCTACGGGAGAAGATCCACTTAGGTTGAGTCCGAATCGTGGTAATTGGGATACATTAGTTCTGAAAATATTTGTGGAATTAAGAACTACTGGAAATATAGATTTAAACCCAGAAGAAACTAGTAAATCAATAGATCCAGGAGAATGTGCTAGATATAAAATTGAAGTTTCTAAAAATTATCAAGATGGAAAATTAGTATTTACTCTTCCTGATGCACCAGAAGAAATGCCTGAAGGAGCAGATCCAGTTGAATGGGCAGAAAATAATTGGCAAGTTAGTGTGGACTTTGAAGAATTCAATGCCCCACTAGGAAATGATGTGGAATTATCAACTCCGAGACCATGGACAGTGGATCGACCAGAACACATTGTTGTCGAAATTTGTGCACCGTCTAATTTTGATTTTGCATCAGCTGGTTTAGGACCGTCAATTACTATCAAAGCACACTTAGAAGGATTCCCAAGAGTATCTGATTCAGTGATATTGTCTACCAGAATCAACTCAATTTATGATTTAGAATCTACTGTTAATGTGACAAGTTTTGAAGTAGACCCTGGAGAAACATTATTGTTACCTATGTCCGTCTTAAATGAGGGCAATACGCCAGATCGTTATGATGTTAGATTATTATCTATGAAGAATTCTACAGGTGTAAATCAATTATGGGACATATACATCCCAAGGGACTCTAATTCATTGTATCCTACAGAAAACGGATTACAAAGAGGAGATTTACAAGATTTAGAAATTGTCGTTGATGTGCCGAATCAGGTAGAAGCAGGACAGTATGTAATGGAAGTAGGATTATTTAGTGAAGAAGCATATCAAGGCGAATTAGATGATGAAAAGACGCATTTAAGAGATTTAATTACTGTAAATATTAATGTTAGAGAATTCCATGATATGCAAATAACGATAGACGAAACAGTTGAAAACGCAATAAAAATTGCAACACCCGGAAGAACTGTACAATATATTGTAAATGTAACAAATAATGGAAATGTTGTAGATGATGCCTTTTTGAATGTATATACAATTAGTGGAGAGGATTGGAATGAAGAACCTGGATGGGGGACTCTAGAATCTTGGGCAATCAGGTGGTCAGAATTAGAAAATTTTGGAACAGAAGTGCCTACACAAAAAGATTGTATTGAGGTAGACGTTGTAGCAGAAGCTACGGAAAAAGGTCGATGTTATTTTGTCAACAATGGCGGTGTTTGGATGATACCTTCAATGGAAGCGTACGAAGTTATTACATTAGTTGCGAGTATAGATGTAGGGCCAGCAGCGCAGTTAACAGATCGTAATGTGGGACTTAAGGTGACAACCCCTGCAGGCTCATCTCTAGAAGGAGGAGATTATGATGAAACTCCAACATGGGCAGANGCNGCAGCAGANACAAATGAGCAAGTGCTCTTGTTAAGATTGAGAGCACCNAATCTAAATCTTGTTGAAGTTAATTCGCCTTCATCTACTAAGGGTACGGTTGGTGATACAATCCCTGTATCAATTAAAATTACCAATGATGGAAACGCTCAAGCAGATAATGTTGAAGTGATTATGTGTCAAGACCAATCAGTTACTGATATCGAAGAAAACGGTTGTGATGAAGAAAATATTGTATTCAGACAAGTAATTGGAGCAATTAGAGAACCTGGAGACGACGGAGTTCCTTTATACGTAGAAATCACATTACAATACCCAATTGAAGCAGGTACTCATGATGTTGTTATTATTTTAGATCCTAATAATGAGATTATTGAAGCGGATGAATCAGACAATATAGAATTGGTTGGAGATTTAAGTTCAAATAATCCAATGATTGATGTTGCCGGAGAAATACTTTCAGTTTGGGCATTACCTCTTGGTGTATTCATATTAACGACAAGCCTTCTTGGTGTAGTATACTTGGTTGGAAAGGCTAGAAGATCTGAAGCACTAGGAAGAGTTGCTGAGCAAAGCATTTTGCTAGGTGAAGATAAAGAATAGAATTCATTTTTCTTCCATAAGGTCATAAATGTCAGAGACGCGTTGAATTCGCTTGTCTGCCTTTAATTTGCCTTTTAGAGAGGCTTCATCTCCTCCTTCTAATTCGGGGGGCTGTTCCTTTTCCGGTACCTCAAAGTCTTGCAACAATTCTTGAGATTCCTTCTTAATTTCATCTTCATAACTTTTCCTTTTTTCAGCAATTTCATCTGAAATTATGGTTTCTTCATCATTTTGATTTGAAATTAATCCTACTTCTACTTCTTTGGTGGCTTCACTCATATCCCATACTTTTGGTTTCCATTTCCCTTTGGCCTTGTCTTTTTTCTTTTGCTTATTTTTTTGTGGGACGGCTTCACTTAATGTAAGTAAAACACCTATAATGTTTGCAATAAAAAATCCTTCAATCGCGAAATTGAGAAAGACAGTCAGTTCATATTCTAAAGTACCATCTATCATACGAGGATTTACATCAATTGATGTTTGAAGTCGATAGTTTCCCGGAGCTAATTCTGTAGACCAAGCAGGGCAATCATTTCCTAAGGTTCCGTTCCATTGATAGAGGACTTCTTTTTCTTTAAACAATGTTAAAGACACGGAATTGTTTGTATCTGAAGTTGAAATTTCTGCTTCATCAGAAAAATCAAAATCACAATATATTGTAAATGGGACATTTTTATTGGCAGAGAGAATATTGGGAACTTCAACAGTATGATTATGGTTAAATTTAGTTTCGGGATTGTAAACTTGATTTAATGATGGCTGTTGATGCAATGTTAGCCAAATTAAATTGATTGAAAGCCATAAAACTAACATAAAAAATAATCTAAATTTTTTATTTTCTTTAGTATCGCCTTTAACCTCAATCTTTTCATTTGATTCAGAGATCATATCCTAACTCCTCCAGAATTTTCCCCATCCATTTTAATTTTTCTTTCTTCCCTTTTTCATCAGTTAAACCAGACCACTGCCCTATTTTTTCTAAATTAAATCCTTTTAGTGAAATTTGATTTTTATTTATTCCATATGCATGTAACATACAAACGGCTCTATCACCATCACTAAACCCTCCAAAATTAACACTCTCTTTTGTTAAATTAAATGTTTGATGTGTAATTATGATTTTTGGGGGTTTTTCCCAATCTTTCCAAATATCTAAAATATAATTTAAATTCTTTCTTGCATGCCCATGAGCATGTAATAATATGGTAATATTTTCAATTTTTTTATTTGAAATATGTGGCATTCCATCACCATCAGAAACTAAACAAATTACATTTTTAATTAATTGATCATTCAATTTAATTATTGAACCAATCGCTCCATCTGCTACAATTAAAGCATCATCTTCTGATAATTCTAAAATTTCATTTTCAGTAACATTTGCCCCAATTACTACAAAATTATTCTTTGATTTAATTTTTGAAGATAATTCAGTAAAGTATCTTTCACGATTTTTTAAATTCCATATAGGATTAACTTTAGAAATATTTTCTATTAACCATTCTAGTACAATTTCATCATCTTCGATGTTCCATTTAAAAAAATCACGGATTTTTTGCTGGTATTCTATACAAATAGGAGTGATGTTTGTTGGTTGCACTATTGTAACCTCAGGGGTTATAGTTCAATAACCATAATCATTTAACTAATGCTGTGCCCACACCATTAGAGCCACCTAAGATTGAAGAAAACGATCTTCTCGCAAGGTATCCTTTTTTGCCTCAGGCCAAAGAATGGTTAAATGTTCTAAGTATTGAAGAAAATATCACGTTAAAAATGTTAATTGAAGATCCTTTTATGGAACCTGCCCGAAAACGGGGGAGGTTAAGGTTAATTGAAATGATTACACATTCAAAAGGGGTAGATATGGATTCACCTTTCGACATATATACTAGAAGTGGACAATTAATGGAGGCGTATTCTTACTTATTTGCAAAATTAATTATTTGTTCAGCGGCAGATGAAATTTTAGTATCAAGATGGGCTCAAGCAGAGGCAGAACTCGCAGAAAAAAGACTTTCAGTAGAAGGAGAGAAATTAGAAATAATTGCACGAACTTATCTAGATAAAATCTCCCACGAAAAAAACGAACTTTACCGCTCTAAAATTTGGGATGGGAAGGGAATACGTATTTTTGGATTAAAAAGAGGAGTCTGGAAGATTGGATTAGTCGATTTTATTGAGCTTTGTCCGAATATTTCTGGGTCTAGATGGCGGTTAGCAAATCATGAAATAGAACAGGGGTGGATTACTCTTACTGACGAAGAAAATTATTGTAGCGATGCCCAATTATCTCGGTTATTAAGAGAGAAAATAAAAGTGGAAATCCAAAGAGATGTTCGAGAACAAATTGAAAAATTAGGCGAAGAACAAATTCCTGGTTTAGAAACTTATGTAAAAATGGTAACTGAAACACTTGGTGATTTTAAGAAGAGAGAATTAGAATTAAGCATGGTAGATCAAGAAGATTGGCCGCCTTGCATGCATAAAGCAATTACAGAATTAGCTAGAGGAGTAAATGTTAACCACACCGGTAGATTTTTCCTTGCTTCTATGGCTTCTAAGTTGGCTTTGCCCCAAAAAGATGCAATAGCCTTTTTCCATAATGCACCAGATTTTAGCGAATCAGTAACTTCATATCAAATAGGTCAAATTTATGAAATGGATTATACCCCAACTAGTTGTGAAAAAATGAAATTAGGTTCTAATTGTGCAGTTGAATTTGGAGACGATTCTCTTTGTGATAAAGAGTGGTTAAAAAATCCTGTCCAATATGTTGCAGTTAAGCAAGGTTGGAAAGGTAAAAAAATGGATAATAAAAAGGAAAATTAGCACAAATTTCTAACATGAAGGAGTGATATCTTTTAATTAGAGCAATTACGGAGGTTTGAAACGCTATGGTGAAAAGGACATTAGTTTTGACAATCGACAGGGATAATGACCTTGGTTCTAAAGCCGGTATTAGAGGACCTGTGATTGGTAGAAAAAGTGTTTTAACAGCAGCACTCAAACTTGGAATTGCAGATCCAGAAGAAAGTGATACCAATGCAATATTAGGTGCTCTAAATAAACATGATATGTTAATTGACAGTACCGAAGATTCAGAACAAGTAGAAGTTGCAATTATTACTGGAGATGAAAAAGTTGGGTTACGTAGTGATAGAATAATTACAAGTCAACTTGAAGAAGTAATCAAAGAGTTTCAACCAGATAGAGCGATTTTAGTTACCGATGGTGCTGAAGATGAATCGGTATTACCAATTATTCAAAGTCAAGTAATGGTTGAACACGTGCAAAAAATAATAGTTAAACAATCGAAAGGTATTGAAGGTACTTATTACATAATTGCAAAAGCTCTTGATGATCCAAAATGGAGAGCAAAAATGTTGGTCCCCTTATCTATATTCTTGATAATCCTTGGATTAGGAATTATGATACCTGGTGGAGGAGTACTTATTGGTGCTATGCCGTTTCTTTTAGGCGGATATATCCTTGCTAAAGGATTGGGAGTAGACGATACCGTTGCTCGGGTAATGAGTGATATGAGGGAAAATGTCGACGCTGCGATGTTTTCGAGTATATTTTGGCTTGGTGGTGTTTTTACTGGGATTTTAGCAATAGTTTCCGGATGGAATGAGTACGTTGATAGTAATCAAGGTTCGGTAACTGTGCCCTTAGTTCTTGATGTATTCCATTCGTCATTAACTTGGATAATGATTACATTTTTATTATTGGTGGGCGGTCTGTTGTTATTAAGATTACAAAGAGGATCATTTTCAGGCCGAATGATAGTTCTCTCAGCATTTGCAATGGTAGTATATTCTTGGACGGATGCAGCATTAACTATNTTCACCCAAGCATTTACAGATGCTAACTTTGAGTTTGCAGCACAAGAGATATTCCCNGAATTTTATTTCCCATTCCTTTGGGTGATTGTCTTTTGGATGACATCAACTATTGTACGCAGCCTCAAAGATCGTACTTCCCAAGGAAATACATATTGGGGAATATAATATTCCTCCTTATACAATATTTTTTTAACCACTGCCAATTAAAATAAATGATGGCAGAAATATTTGAATACAGTATTTTTTTATTATTAATTATTGTAATATTCATTTTAATTTGGAAATTATTTCAAAAAAATGTAGAACTTAGTAAGGTTAACCAATTAATTATTGACATGCAGTATAATCATAAAGAATCAATAAAAACCGCAGAATTAGAAGCAAGAAAAGATTCAATATCAAGACAAAGAAGCACCATTAAAGGACAAATTTCTGAAACAATTGCACCTTGGTCAATGACTGTAGTAAATAGTGTAAAGGAATTAAATTTTTTAGGTAACCCAATTGATTTTGTTGGTTTTAAAGGACTTGATGGAGAGGGCATGGTTGAAATAAAATTCATTGAAGTTAAAGATGGCAAATCAAGATTAAACAAAAACCAAAGAAGAGTTAGAGATGCGGTTTTGGAAAAAAGAATAGATTGGGTAGAAGTTAGAATCAAAGAGATACAAATTGAAGAAAAAATATTGAATTAATTTTTATTAATTTTTGTTTTTTGGAATAAAGTTAGATAGCACTGCACCAATTATTGGTGCAAAGATATACAGAATTAAATTACCACTCTCAGTTACTATATTTGGCCCAATACTTCTAGCAGGATTCATACTAGCTCCCGTAAAACTACCAAAAAAGTATGCCAATATGCCCACAGTTAATCCTACCCCCAATGCTAATGTAGGGAGATTTGCATTTTTCCTAACAAGAACATGAATAGAATACATTAGTAGTAAAGTTATAATTATTTCAATAAGGAAAGAAATGTGAAATTCTTCATTAGGAACTGTAGCCCCACTAGTTGTAATTAATGCAGCAATTAAACCTCCAAAAATTTGAGCAGAAATATATCCTGGCAATGCTCTTTTTTCAAGATCTCCATTTACTGCAAATGCGATAGAAACTGCAGGATTAATATGAGCGCCAGAGATTGGTTGAAAAATCAAAATCGCTAGAAAAACAGAAGCCCCAAAAGCAATACTTACACTCAATGAATTCCAACCTAAAGCAATACTTCCAGTTCCACAAAAAACCATTAGGAATGTGCCGAAGAATTCAGCACCATATCGTTTCCACACATTTAATTCTGATTGGAATCAATTAATCGTTTTTCTCATTTTATTCTATATAGAAAATCTAGCAAAAGTAGCAGGTATTATCACAAAAGCCGCATAGCAATGTACATGCAGTGGTGGATTTATGCGTTAACATTTCTTTCCATTTATTGCGTGATTATTATGGTTTTAAGTTGGAGATTCCCAGAAAAACATATGAGTTGGGAAACTATTAATTTAGAAAAGTTAGAATTTCCTTCTGAATTTATGTGGGGGGTTGCAACAGCATCTCACCAAATCGAAGGCAACAATAAAAATAATTGGTCTGAATTTGAATCAAGTAAAAAATTAGAATTGAGTGGGATGGCTTGTGATCATTGGAATCGATGGAAATCAGATTTTGATTTAATTGAAAATTTAGGAGTTGGACATTATAGATTTTCAATAGAGTGGAGTAGAATTCAACCAAAAGAAGACGAATGGAATGAGGAGTCATTAGAACAATATTCTCTGATGGTAGAAGATTTAATTTCAAGAAATATCGAACCAATGATTACATTACATCATTTTTCTCATCCGATTTGGTTTCAAGAAAAAGGTGGCTTTGAGGTAGAATCAAATATTGCTTATTGGATTACTTTTTGTGAAAAAGTGTTTACTAAATTAGGACAACGTGTAAAATGGTGGTGTACAATAAATGAACCAACAGTGTTTACTGCAATGGGATATGTGCTTGGTGAATTTCCTCCAGGTGCTCGCTCTTTCAAAAAAACTAGAGCGGTTTCTCGAAATATGATGATTGCACATGCACAATGTTATAGAGCATTGAAAAAAATGAAAGGAGGGGATCAAGCAAATATTGGATTAGTTAAAAACATCAATATTTTTGACCCTTACCGTAGGTGGAATTTACTTCATTGGATTCAATCTAAGATACTTGATGAGATGTTTAACAAGTGTTGGTTGAGAGGATTAAAAACAGGAAAATTTAGAGCGCCTTCATCATTATTTTCAACTAAAATACCTGGATTAAAAGGCAGTAGTGATTTTATCGGAGTAAATTATTACACCCATCTTTTGGCAACTCCATTTATGCCTACAACAGTGGAGATAGATCCATTAATCAGGCCTTGGGAAGAACGAACGGATTTCCGTTATCCAATGTATGCTGAAGGTTTGCGACGTTCTTTTGAAATGGTAAAAGGCCTTAATTTACCAATTATTGTAACTGAAAACGGAGTTGCCGATGATGATGATGATATGCGGCCAGAACATATCCGTAGGCATTTATGGATTACATCTAAAGCAATTAAAGACGGATTCGATATTAGAGGATTTTATCATTGGAGCTTAATGGATAATTTTGAATGGGCCGAAGGTTACAAACAAAGATTTGGACTTTATCATGTGGACTTTGAGAGTCAAGAACGAACTCTCAAGAAAAGCGGGAAATTATATTCTAAAGTAATAGGAGAAAACACGATTCCACAAGTAGTAATCTTAGCAGGAGGATTAGGTACTCGCCTTGGAAAAATAACCGAAGAGACGCCTAAATCATTGATTGAGGTTAATGGTAAACCAATGCTGAGCCATATTCTTGATTGGGCCCAAAGTCAAGGTTGTAGAAAGGCGCTTATTTTAACAGGGCATCTTGGCAATATGTTTGATGATTTTAAACACAGAGGAATTGCATTGACTTTCCATCAAGAAGCAGAACCCCTTGGAACGGGTGGAGCATTATGGAATGCCAAGGAAATGTTGGAAGAGGAATTTATTTTGCTTTGGGGAGATGATTATCATCCAATAAAATATTCACCAATAGTTTCTCATCACCGCCAAAACCAATCATTACTTACAATGACAGTGACTGAATCCCATGATTCCATGAATTTACACCATCAAGATGGTAAAGTAGTTGCTTACAATAAAAAGGAACAAGAATCTAATTTTAATGGGTATGAAGCGGGTACAAGCGTAATTAAAAAATCTTTAATCGACACTTATGGGAAAGAAGGAAAATGGAGTTGGGAAGAAACAATATATCCTAAACTCTCTGGAGAAATTGTAGCTTATATTGATAATACAAAATTTTGGGATATGGGAACCCCCGATCGACTTTCAAAGTTAGAGAAGTTCTTCGAGAATGGCCGAGTTTGATGAAGAAACTAAAGGAATTTCCGGCAAGATTTCAGGACTTTCTACAAGAACTAGAATCATTCCACCAAACCCCCCTCCCATCATACGAGCACCAAAAACTCCATTTGTTGATTGTAATAATTTAACTTGAGAATCTATTTCTGGTAAACTTACACCAAGTGATTTTAGAGATTCATGAGACTGATTTAACAACTTCCCTAATTTTTTAGCCGGTGCAGATAATGCCATTCTCACTCTAGAATTTTCTTCAATTACATGGGCTCTAAGGTGGTCACTTTTTTGGTGATAATTTGTTGAAGCAAGATTCCTATGGATTCCAGAATCAACTAATTTAAAATACCAATTTTCAGGAATGTCTTGATAGTCAACGGTATTATTTGAGAAATTAATCAGTGTAGCTTTCCCTTTTTTTGCATACATCATAGCCATTTGGTCAAGTAGCCCACAGGGAGTTTTTAGGACTTCATGCTCAATTCTTTGCGCTTCTTTACAAATTTCTAAAGGGTCATTTAATTCCTTAGCACATAAGACTACAGCCACACATAATGCCGCTGACGAAGACATGCCTTTACCGATAGGTATGTCACTTGATACAGTAATAGTGGCAGGCCAACCGCCAGCCGCTTTCCATAGATTAACAACAATTGAGTCACCATAAAAATCACCATCGCTTTTTTTGGCTTCAAGGACTAGATATGAATCAATAGCAAATGGAAGTGATAACCCTCCCTCATAATCAGTGTGTTCGCCAATGATGTTTATTCTTGCAGGAACGGTAGCACGGCGATACATGAGATTTCCAAGAAGCCATTCTATTTCAGTTGTTTAGTAAAATGATTAGTTGTAAAATGTAGATTCTTGCATACAGTTTGGACAATTAATCTTGATTGGCCTAGTGGCAGGGATTCCCAAAGGAGCGCTACAGTGCGGGCACAAAATTGCTTGATTTACTTGAGATTGCCTAGATACTGATTCTTCGCTAGGATCATATTTCATTCTGAATTTATTTGCATTATCTAAATAAGTTGGTGCTCCTGGAAGTTGTGCGCTTGGCTCAGTAGAAGTTTTTGAAGGAACAAATAAGTCATCATTAGCGGGCATTTCCTGCACAACACCACCTGAAGAAAGGGCAGAAAGTTGTTTTTCAATATTTGCCACACTTACTCCATATTGTCTTGAAACACGGTCCATTGCTAACATCTTGTCATAATCATCCATTTTTGATAATGCTTGAAGTTCAGCCATAGGAATAGATGCCATTATTGCGCCCATTTTCCCATTTGTTAAGAACATAATTGATTTTTGAGTACTAGAATTTTAAAATTTTTAATTTAATGGGGCTCCCCGGGATAACCCAAACTCGCATCATATACTTGATTAAACTCTGACATAATATGGCAATAGGTAGTCAGCGTGAAGCTAGAATGAATCGCTTGAAAGAAGAAATACGACAATATGTAGAAGCAAACCCCAATTGTAGTGCAGCTGCAATTGTAGATCATTTGTGTAATGAAATTAAGTTGAGAAACCACGGATTAACTGCAAGAAAAGTTGGTTTTTTCATCCCCAGATATTGTAAAGATATTTCATATGCTTTAGATGCATCAACAGGAAAGCGCCTTTATATTCTTTCAGAATAGTCGTCAAGGCTTTGACTTGATGTTGTTTCCGCTTTAGTATGGCGGATACACCAGTAAGCATTACTGCCAACAAACTTTGGCCTAGTGCAAGTAATCTAAAAGAGCACTGGGATGTTAAAGATGGAGGCCACTTCCCCGATTTAAATTTAGAAAATAATCCTGCTTGGAAATTTTTAGATTCAAATTATAAAAAATGCCTTAAAAACCAATTAGAAGCATTATTATCATCAATAGGAAGTAATATTCCAGACACAATTAGTTCAGACATAAGTATTGATGAATCAAAAGGTAAAGTGCATATTGCAGAAGGTGCAATTGTAGGACCATATACAAGATTTGAAGGACCTTGTTACATTGCTCCAGAAGCAGAAATAAGACATGGCGCTTTTGTTAGACCAAATAGTTGGATTTGTTATCAAGCAGTCCTAGGTCATGCTAGTGAGATTAAACATTCAATTTTGCTCCCTAATGCTAAGGCACCTCATTTTAATTATGTGGGCGATTCAATTGTAGGAAGCCATGCAAATTTAGGAGCTGGTGTAATTTTAAGCAATTTGAGACATGACGGTCGAGAAATAAAGGTGAAAATAAAGAGCAATGTAATTAGTGCAGAATTAAGAAAATTCGGGGCACTAATCGGCGAAAGGACTCAAATTGGGTGTAATTCAGTAAGCAATCCTGGCTCAATAATTTCATCAGATTGTATGGTTTGGCCAAACACAACAATTTCAGGATTTTTTGAAGAAGGTAGTACAATTAAAAATTAGGTGCGAACTTATGCAATTATTTGGTACTGATGGAATTAGAGGAAAGGTAGAAGTTGTAAATGTTTCAAATGAGGATGCATTATCATATTACCTTGAGGGAAGAAAACTAACTCCAATATTAATGAGATTGATCGGAGAAGCTGTAGCGATTGAATTAATTAATCGTCAAAATAATTTGAATCCAAAGATAGTCATTGGATGGGACAATCGTCCTAATAATATTCAATTGACAAAGGCATTAACACAAGGGTTGGCAATTCAAGGTTGTGATGTGCATTGGGCAGGTGAAATTGCAACTCCAGGTTTGCATTATTGTATATTAGAATCAGGTTATGATGGAGGATTAATGGTTACAGC
Organism: Methanobacteriota archaeon; assembly: GCA_002692465.1. Taxonomy (GTDB): domain Archaea; phylum Thermoplasmatota; class Poseidoniia; order Poseidoniales; family Poseidoniaceae; genus MGIIa-I. Next base: position 13,560 of record NZKH01000012.1, read on the forward strand.
AAGTCATAATCCAGCACATGATTCTGGATTGAAAGTTTTTGATGAATTAGGATTTAAGACATATCCCGAAAGAGAGATTGAAATCTCGAATATTGTAGAGACTTTGATTATAGAAGATAGAGAATTAGATGATGTTTTTTTAGATAAATTAAGTAAACCGATGATGGAATTTAACGGTGGTGAAAAATATCAAAATGGCCTGAAAAAACGTTTAGAAACAATTCAGGAAATGTGGAATATTAAGTTAGAAAATGCTGCTGAGCTGGGAGTAATTCCCTCAAACGGATTACTTTTGGATAGTTCCAAAGGATCCAATGTTAGTTGGTTATCTTCTTGGTTATCTTCAAACGGATTGAATAGTATTGAGCAATCATCAAATTGTTTACAAATTAATTTAAATTGTGGGGCGGGTAATTTTTCTCCAACAGACAAATGGTCTTGGGATAATTTAGAAAGTGAACATGTGTTGTTACAATCTATTAAACAAAATTTACAAAATATTGACAAATCAAATTCAGGCCAAATTATTGCAGCTGCTTTAGACGGTGATTCAGATAGATGTTTATTGTTTGAAATATTAGAAGATGGTTCGGGAATTGGAGTTGTCGATGGAGATAGAATTGCAGATGATATTCTTCAGGCCGGTGTGTTAAGAAATCCACAAAAAAATTGGACCCTTGCGGCCTCAATAGAATCAGATCTTAGTTTAACATCTTCATTAAAACGGCTTTCAGATAACATTGAAGATTTAGAAACAGCAGTTGGTGATAGATGGCTATCCTTGGCATTGTGTAAGAATTCTAAACCGTCTTTAATCCAAAGCAATGATTTTCCTGGGTTAATTGGTTGTGAAGATTCAGGACATATCGTATTGCCAATATCTTCTTCTCAAAATGAATGGGGATTAGTTGGTGATGGTGCAATGACATTAGTATTCACAATCTTAGCTAGGTGTGTATTAAATTCAGAGGGCGCAAACAATAAATTTACGCCGGGTTGGAAATTACGCAAATCAGTGAAAGGTGTAGATAGAAAATTATGGGATGGTAAAAACGAATTAAGTAGCCAAATACACCAATTAGCTGAAGAATGGTTTGTCAATAATTCTAATTCATCAAAATTATCCAATGTAAATATTAACGGGTCTAAGTCATTATTATTACTTCAAGGAGAAGTAGATAATTTACCATTTAGTTTGGGTATTCGTAATTCTGGAACAGAAGCAAAAATTTCTGTATCTCTAAGATTATCACCAGGGTGTAAAGAATTAATTTCTAGTGAACCCTCAGAGTTAGTTGAGATTTTATGTGACCATCTTTCAAGAAACATGTAGAGAACTATCATCTGATAAAACATGTTTATTTGTTTGTGCTAACCAAGTAATTATGCCTAACAAGATTGCTGTTGATCCAAGTAATAATAGTAAGCTAGTAGAATCTAATATGATTCTTACAGATAAGATTGCAGCACCCCATGCAATGAATAAATTTACAGCACCCCATACTCGGTAAGTTCGTAGATCTAACATAATTCCCGTACTCCAAACTGAAAGTGATAAGGCAATAATTGCTAAAATCAAGAATATCAAATTAAAATTTTCAAGCTCACGCAGTAAAATCATCATTGAAATAAATGTCAGTGCATGAGCATCTAAAGCCCAACAAGAAACCCATTCCCCCCATTCTTTTTTGATTGTAGAGATTAATATTAAACCCCCACAAGAACTAATTGCACCAATGGCTCCAATAATTGAAACGTACAATAATAATTCATTATTTATCCATGAAATAAGAACATACAGGCTTACTAAGATCATAACGTTTGTAATAGATATTACATTTGGCAAATTCCATTTTAGACATTTTTGAATCATCAATAAACATACCAATAATGTTGCAATACCATTAGATATGGCTGCAATGAGAATTATCCACAAGATTCTTCCAGAATCTCCCCTATGGTCGGGCAAATCTTTCTTTATTCTCATAGCATCTACTCTATCCCAAATTAGAATGATAGCAATCAAAGAGAATTCTAAAAAGAAGAGAGGTAAATTGTATGTTAATGAATTAAATTTCAATGGGTCAATAACAAATGGAGGGGGTGTAGCGGCAAAAATAAACAATCCAATCATACTTGAACCAGCCAAACAATAACCAATCCATTCTATCGATGAAGGGATTCTTCTTCCGAGGTCTTCTTTACCCCAAACTGCAAAAATGGCAAATAGCAATAATACAATTACCAAAATCAATAATGACATTTGATCTTCTAAAATCGCACCTGAAGAAACTCTTCCTAGTAAGTATACAAGCGTGATACCGCCCATTGAAACTGCTATAGGTAATTCAATTCCAATAATATCAGACATACTCAAATCTAATTCTTTAGTTCTCCATCTAGAAGCTGCAATTAAAATCACTGAAAAAATTGCAGCAATTAATAACATTGCATTTGCAACACTTCCAGAATCGCTTAACGAAGGAGAGAAACTAAAATAACCAGTAATTGCAAAAATAATCCCAATGAAAAATAACATTACTACGGGCCTATAATGAACATCTTGTAAAAGCAATTCACTGTCACTTAAATTTGTATTTAATTTCTTTTTCTTGCGCTTTTCAAGTAATTCAATTAATTCAGGATCAACAACATCAATAACACCCCTTTCTGAAGCTTGAATTATTTCTTTAGAATCTTCTTTATTCACCATTTGGTTTAATTCTTCTAAAGTCCCTCCTTCTTCAAGATGCTTCTTTACTAATTGTTTTCTCCGTAAATTTTCCATCAACGATTCACGTTTTGCAATATCCTTTAACCCGGAACGGATTTCAGTTTGCATTACTAGCATTATAGAAGAAATAAACAACATTAGGAATGAAATTAGTAATTGCCAAGAATCAGAATTCGAAGATAAGACAATACAAGCAAGTAACATCAATCCATTTGCAACAGCAGGTTGTAAAATCTTCTCATATTTACCGGCTCTTGGAAGATATAATCCAAGAATCAAACAGATACATAACAATTGAATCCATACTGAAACAACATCATCAGGCCACCAAATTGTATAATCAAGATTTGTTTTTCCAGAGAATAATATTGTTAGTGTTAATGAAGCAGCAGAACCACCCATCAAAACCATCAATATTTTTTCAATATCCTTTTTTGTAAAATAAGCTAAAATGATACCAAACATAGTAATCATTCCAGTCCAAAACGCATCAAAACCAAATCTAAATTGACATACTAAACACATCAAAACACAGGCATATAGTAAAAATAAGGGCGTATTTTGGTGTTTTGATTGAATTTCAGCAATGATATGAACTCCAAATACTCCAACGATTCCTAAAAATAATCCTTCAGCAGGCATACCGCCAGTATAGGTTATTGCAGTCCAACCAAGCAAAGATGATAGTAAACTTAGATTCCATAATTTCAATGCTCCAGAATCTCTACTAATTGCTGAAAACTCAGTCAATCCTTTGAACCTTGAACCAAGATTAATTCCACTTTCTCCTAACATTGTATTTACGGGATATTGAATTAAAATTGCAATTAAACAGAAGAAAATCAAATACCATGAATCTAGCACGATTGGAATTAATTCTGCTTTGATAATTCTTGTATCCGCTGCAGTCGCAAAAAGTAAACACCAAATCCAAGGGCCCAGTACTGAAATTCCAGCAAGACTTGGAGATTTTCTCCAGATAGCTAATATTGCTAAACCACTAAAAGCTAAGATAATTGCAGATAATAGTTTCAATCCCCCGTCATCATTTTGATCTGCAGGAATTAGAATTGTAAAGAGAGTTACAATTACTAGACATCCAACCCATAAAACAGTGTCACTAACTGCGGTTTGATGATTTAGTAGAGTAATTGTTGCAATAGAAATTGCACCCAATGCAAATAATGAATAGTTAGCTAATCCAGAAACTATTCCTTCAGGAACTAAAGATTCTAAAATAAATAAACTAACTATTAGCAAAACTCCAGGCATATACATTGTTGCTTGTAATTTAGAAGACTCAACACCTCTAACAATTAGATAAGACCCTCCAAATGCAGTAAGTAACATACTAATTTGAGCAAGTGCATATCCAGTTTCACTTCTGTGTGCAGCAATCGTCATCAATGCTCCAATCATTCCAATTCCAACCGATACCCCCCAGAGTCCTGGTTTTCCGATTCCAACGACATTAAATGCTTGTGAAAACCAATTTTCTTCTCTGTAAAATCGCGTTGCAATAATTGCATTAATAATATTCACAATTGTGAACAACATGAATAGTAGTAAAGCACCTTCAAATCTAATCAATTCTAAACCAAAGACAACCCAATTATCAGATAAAGCGTGAACTCCAATCCATAAATTTGAGGCTACAATTCCCATTGCTGCCAAATTACCAGATTTTCTCAAAATGGCTAATCCATGTAACAACAATGTCGCAACCAATAGTAATAATGCTAACAATAA
>NZKH01000013.1 GCA_002692465.1 Methanobacteriota archaeon
AGTTCCATGCGCTGCACCAAGATACACTAATGTTGAACCAATTGGTGGAAATAATAGTTCAGGGTTCTTTTTTGTTCTCAGAATACCAGCACCTAATTTTGAACGGAATGGATCCCATTTCCTCCAGACATCTCCCTTTTTTTTACGGATGGATTCACCATAGACCCGATTAGTTCCGTCTGCACTTAAGGTCCAAATTGCTCTCCCTTCTAATTTAACAGCGGGTGAAATCTGTAAAAAATTTCTAGCCATCAAATCATCTCTTTTTAGAATCGAAATATTGCTGTCTAATTTTTTCTACTCTTTCTTCAATAAGGCGTAATTCTTCTTCACCCCACGGATTGCCATTGAAAGCATCAATTCTTGCAGCAAGACTCATCCTTGCTGCTAACATTCTTGAGATTCTACCCCTCACAGGTTTTGGAGATCTCGAAATTAACACGTGCGAATAAATTAATCCGTGTTTTGGTGTCTTTGTTCCCTGTTTTAAATGTGAAAAAAATGCTTTTTCTGCACCAAGAATTTGTACAGTTCCTGCAGGTAATCTTGCCAACCTCATCCTTCCATGTGCTGCAACACAAAGTTTTGCTGCAATCATGGGTCCCGCAATTGCTGAAAGTGAAGGTAAATGTTCCAAGGCTAATTCCCTAACTGTAGATTCAATAATACCAACTTGTGATTCTAAACTTGCAACTGTTTCAGACCAATTTTTAATTACTCGCCACTCATTTTCTTTAGGAGTTACTGGAGGCAAGTCAACATCAAAATATGTTGCTAGATCTGAAAGTTTTTCAGAATTAATAACTAATTTTGCAAGTTTATTTCTATCTGACTCCATTCTAGCTCTTGGAAGCAATAATACAATCCATTCTGTTAAACGAGCCTCTAACAAAACCCAACTACTTCTAATCTCATCTGCCGCCCGTATAAGGTGTTCTAAACGTCTATCTGGATCTGATGCGGAATCATCTACATTTTGTTTTGATAATAATAAAGCCGCTTCATCTAAAATTTTCATTCTTTCTTCATCTGGAAAAGGAAGATTAACATGTTCATGAATATTATCTTCTGGTTGAACAAGTTCCGCTTCTGGATATCTTTGAAGTAAATGTTTTGCTTCTTGGAGTAATACCCCAGACGATAATAATCTTAGGCGCTTTGCAACAACTTCTTTATTCAAAGAACCTTTGTAAATTTCAACTTCTAACAATTCAAAATTATCGTCAACAATTGCTGCAGCCTGCCAATCTTGCCACAACTTCATGTGCCTCCGACAACAAACTAAACAAAAATACCAATGGTTCAAACAATAAAATATTACCAAAAAATGACATATTTGTACTTACTAAACAACCATACCTTTAAACACTCAAATTAAACGAATAGACCATTAGCGAGGAAATAAGATGTTCTGTCCTGAATGTGGTGCTTTATCGTTTCCTGATTCTAAGGGTTGGATAAAATGTCCAAATTACAAATGCGGATATCACGGGCCATTAGACAATAAAATGAAAGATCCTGTTACTGGTGAAGAAATTGATTTGGGAAATGTTCAATCAAGTTCAAAAGCTCAAACAAGAAAGTTTGAAGTTATAGACGATGCTGAACAATCACATGGTGTTCTGACGAGTGGCTCATACATTTGTCCCAAATGCGATTGCCAGGATGTTTTTAGTGAATTAAGGCAAACAAGAGCAAGTGATGAGCCTGAAACTAGACTTCTAACATGTAAAAAATGTAAACATGGTTGGAGAGAATACTAATTTTTCTAATTGAAATTGATTAAGTAACGTTCAATAGCCGCCAATTAGACGATGCGTATTAAGGTGAACCAATGTTACACGTAGTTGCAGAAAGTAGCGTACTAAAGATTATTGTTGAGACACTGATGACTCAAGTAGAAGAGGCAAGATTTGATTTTTACACAGACAGATTAGAAGTCTGTGCAGTTGATGCTGCAAATGTAGCAATGATCAAAATGGAAGCAGATGCTGCTTTATTTGACACATGGGATTTAGATGAATGCAAAGTAGTCATGGAATTAGCAAAAATGCGAGAAGTCCTTACATTAGCATCTTCAGGAGAATTAGTAGAAATTATTTTTGATGACGTTGCCAATAGAATTAAAGTAAGTGTTGGGAAAATTGAAAGAACACTTAGCCCAATAAATGAAGATAATGTAAGAGTTCCTCAAAGAGTTCCTGACATCAATTTAAGTTCCGTAGCAAAGATTTCCGGAATCGAACTTTCGAGGGCATTTAGAGCCGCTAAATATGTTGGTGAAATTGTTCATATGTCAATGAGCCCAGATGAATTGGGAATTACAGTACCTGGTCCAACAGATGCTGTTGACATAACATACAGCAATAGTGAATTAGAAGAATTAAATTGTGAAAATAAAGTAAACAGCCAATATAGTTTAACCTACATGTTAGAACTTGTAAAGAAACTAGACAGTGTAAATTTAATTACACTTGCATTTGGAGAAAATGAACCTTTGAAAATGAATTTCGGCTTCCACGAAGATGCAATAAAGGTTCTTTTCCTTCTAGCACCAAGGCAAGATGCATATTAGATACGTTCCTATTCATAATGCATAATTAATATTTACACAGCAGATTTGAATACGAATATGCGGTAGCAGTGTTAGGTCGAGTTAAATGAATAATCCACAAGTAGCTGTATTAATTCCGACCTTGAATAATCACAAAGAATTAGAAATTGTACTAAAATCCTTGAAATCACAAACGTGGAAAGGACAATTGGAAATTGCTGTAGTAGGCCCTACAAACGACCCTGGTAAAGAAATAACAGAGATTAATGGAGCAACATGGATTGATGATAAGGGAAGTCGTAATCGAGCAGATGCATGTAATATTGGAATCAAAGAGATAAATTGTGATATATTATTATTCACAGACGATGATGTAATTCCTCCAAAAGACTGGGTTGAAAAATTAGTTAGATGGTTTGAAAGAAAAGAAGTTGCAGGAGTTGGTGGCCAAAATTGGGCTCCTAAAGAAGATCCATTCCTTGCAAAAGTAGTAGATGTTGCATTTGGTGCAAAATATGTTACAGCAGGGACAAGGTATGGTAAAGTTTCAAAGGGTGAATTGATTGAAATTGAGCATAATCCTGGATGTAATTCTGCTTATAGAAAAAACGTTCTTGATGAAGTAGATGGTTTTGAATCAGGTTGCATAGGTGCTGAAGATGTTGTCTTAGATCATAAAATACGCTCTAAAGGGCACAAACTATGGTTTGATCCTGAATCTATAATGCCGCATAGAAGAAGAACGCCTCCTGCTTTATTCAAACAAATGAAAAATTATGGTTATGTAAGAACATTAGCTAATTCAAGATGGCCAGAACTACGCTCATGGAGTCATCTTGCAATTGCAATGTTTCCAATCTTGGTTTTTTCGGCCATATTATCAATAATTAGTAGCTTAATAGTATCAAGTATCAACCCTAGCATATATTTTCAAATTCCTATTTACGCTGCAATAGTATATGTCTTGATTTGCTGGCTTGGTTCTATTTTAGGAAATTCCCCCCATAGAATTAATCCATTTACAATTTTTTTCTCACCAATAATGATTTTTTGTGCACATTATTTTTATGGATTAGGAGTGATTAAAGGATTATTTCAAATTTATTTTGGAAAAGGCGCAAGTGCTGGTTTAGGTATACAATTAGACGATAAAAAGAGAAATTAAACGCAATTATCATCAATGTATTTGTGTTCTTAACCAATTAGATGAGAGAGAAAGTATCATCTGTTTTGAAAAATGCTGCTTCTGAAGCTTCAAGAAATGCAAGTGATGAAGAGCAAATTTGGGACAGTCTTAGGGGATTTATTGTATTTGGTTTAATATTAGAAGTATTGATTTTATTCATCCTAAGCGTATTGGATATTGAAAGTGAATTATTTGGTATGCAAATTGCATATACTGCTGCCATAATTGGTGCGCCAATTTTCATTCTTGGAATAATAATACTAATTCTTGGAAATAGGAAGTTTAAATCCCAAAATCACTAATCTTCTAATTGTCCAGTTTGAATTTGCCATTGGCTCTGATAAACTCCCTTTGAGTCTAGTAATTGCTCATGCGTACCTCTTTCTACAACAATGCCGTCAACCATCGACAAAATCTCGTTTGCATTTCTAATTGTAGACAACCTATGCGCAACTGCAATGGTTGTTCTTCCACTCCCAGAGTCTAGTAAATTTTGCTGTATTTTCTTTTCTGTTTCCGCATCTAATGCTGATGATGCTTCATCTAAAATTAATAAAGAAGGGCTTTTTAAAAGTGCTCTTGCCAATGAAATCCTTGCTTTTTGTCCACCACTTAATTTTACACCTCGGCCTCCAACTTTAGTTTTCAAACCGTCTTCCTGATTTTCCACAAATTCAGTTGCCCCCGCCAAATCCAATGCTTGTTTAATCTCTTCTTGACTACTTTCTCTAGCATACAAAACATTATCCTCTATAGTCCCATAAAACAAAAATGGATCTTGGCTAACGAATCCAAGTTGGTTTCTTATAGATTCTAAAGTAAATGATTGAATTGGCTGACCGTTGATTAATATTTCACCTTTGTCTGGCTCATAAAACCTTAAAATTAATTTTAGAATTGTTGATTTACCAGCTCCTGTATGGCCCATTATCCCAAGAAAATCACCATAATTTAATTTAAATGAAATCCCATTTAAAACAGGTGTTTCTGTTTCTGGATAAGTAAAAAATACATTTGAAAATTCAATTGAATTTATNCCCTCATCCAATTCTTTAGAATCTGGNTTATCAAAAATTGATGCTTCTAAATCTGTAATTGCAAAGACTCTTCTTGCGGCCGCCTCTCCTCTTTGTAATTGATTTAAAAGTACACCAAAAATAAACAGGGGGAACGTCATCCGAGTACTAATAAGCAAGAAGGTGACAAAATTTCCAACAGTTATTTCATTTCCCGCAACGAGGTAGCCCCCAATAGTAACTAATATCCCGAATGCAATTCCTGCAACAGCATATAACCCTGGAATGAATCTATTCCTTACTGCAGAAGCCCCGATTGCCTGATCTCTGTATGTTTCAGATTCAAAATTTACACGGTTAACTTCGTATTTTTGAGCATTATAAGCCTGAACTACAGAAATCCCACTAATCAAATTCTCAAGTATTGAGTTAATGTCACCTGTTGATTCTCTTTGTTTACGATATTTTCTTTGCACTCTTGTAGAAAACCACCAGACTAGTGGAAATATCAATAATAAGGGTCCAAATAATACGATTACTAATTTCCAAGACATCAAAAACAATATCACAAATGCAGTTAGTGTTGTAATAATTAATCTAATAATTGATGTAGATGAATCAGAAATTACGTCTTCTAATTGATTAACATCAGACGATAAAATAGACATTAATGCTCCTGTTTGTCTTAAATCATAATAAGATACTTCCATTTTTACTAAATTTCTTGTAGCGTCCATCCTTAGATCGTGCTGAACTTTATATCCGAGAGATTGCCAACAATAATCACTAGTTCCTTGAAATATAGCCAGCATAGTGAAACAAGAGAATATCAACGCACCATAACCAAGTTCTGGATTTTCAGAAATTAAATCAACAAGAAACTTTGGACCTGTTAAATTTCCACTTTGATAATAATCAACTGCAAAACCCATTGCAACAAAGGGAATTAAATCAAAAGCCCTAGCAAATGCATTTGTACCAATTCCTAAAGTTGCTCGTCTCCAATAACTCTTAACATATGGTACAATTCTCCAAATTTTTTTACCAATGATTTGTTTAGAATCAATTATTTCATCCTCACTAGAAGGAATTTCAGCATCTTTCACAGCAACCGCTCAAGCATCAAGTTTACAATCCTTATTCATTAAAATGGAATTTATCACCTCCAAAGGTTTGATTTGGCGGCAGGTAATGGAGCAACATGAGGCAGTAGTATGAAATCTGGTCATAGAATTAATTTTAAAAACAAAAAAGCACTAATAATAGCTTTAACTTTGATTTTTATTTCCCCCAGTTGGGCAGTTACTGCAAATGGATTTTCAAACGTTGATCAAATAATCAAAACTAATGCAGACCTAGAATCTTTAGAAGAAATGAATGTTTTTCCTAATTTAGATCTTTCTTCAGGTTGGACAATTGATGAAAATAGTAATTCTGAAAAAATAGAGTTGCGGTTTAGAAATGCACAACCAATTAGTCCTACTCAATGGTCATTAGAATTTGGTGATATAGTCAGTGGATGGTATATCCTACAACATTCAATGCCCGTTCCTTCAGGATGGTTGTATTCTCTTAATGATGCAGGTATTGAATGTCACTCATACATACCTCATGGAGCATTCCATTGTTTCATCCCAATGAAAACCACTCAAGAATTAGAGCAATTAGAAGTTCAAGGAATTATGAGTTTAGATCCTACAGATAAAGTTCATCCAATGATCGATGAATTACTTGTTGGTGAATTCGAGGAAGGATACACCATTTTTGGAAAGGGCGTTGTCACAATAGTCCTTTCAGGAAATACATTACCTGAATTACAACTTGATGATTCACTTACATTACTCTCCCACAGCAATAGATGGGCAACTTTATTGGTAGATGAAATAGGGATTTCTAGATTAGCTAATAACCCTGGTGTTGAATGGATTGAACCAAAATTTAAATTTTATACTCAAAATACAATTGGAAGAGACATCATTGAAGTGGATTATGTGTCTCAAACAGCAGAAATGACAGCATTAAATCCTTCTTGGACGGGTTTAACTGGTTCTGGAGTTCAAGTGACAGTTGCTGATTCAGGTTTGGATTCTGGAGTCGATGATGGAACAATGCACCCTGATTTTCAAGGTAGAATAAACGCAATTGAATCATTGCCCATACCTCAATGGTGGAAAGATGTTGGTTGGATTGAGCCAGCAGCATCACTAGATGATGGAGCCGCTGATGTTTCCGATTGTTTTCTGTGCGGTAATGGTCACGGAACTCATGTTGCAGGTTCTGTTCTAGGAGATGGTTCTGCTTCGGGAGGTTCTATTGTAGGTGCTGCACCAGGCGCAACTTTACACTTTCAAGCGACTGAACAATGGGCAGATTTCACTGTAGCATCTGGAGAAACTGATTGGTATGGATTATTTGGAATTCCAGATGATTTGAATACTATGTTCGCTCAAGCATATGAAAATGGTTCAAGAGTTCATACAAACTCATGGGGTTCTAATGTTGCTGGACAATATACTGCAACTTCTCAACAGGCTGATCAAGCATCTTATACATATCAAGATATGGTTATACTATTTGCTGCAGCGAACGAAGGAGTAGATGATGACGGAGATGGTGAAGTTGATGAAGATTCGATGGGGGCTCCTGCGACGGCAAAAAATGTAATTACAGTTGGTGCCTCTGAAAACGATAGAGATACTTTGCCCACAAATTCTGGAAACTTTCTTCCTAGTTCATGGGGTGCTGATTACGGCGAACCAATTGCTTCTGATTTAACTGGAGGAGATCCAGAGGGTATGGCGGCATTTTCAAGCAGAGGACCTACTGATGATGATCGGCAAAAGCCAGAAGTTACTGCTCCAGGGACTTGGATTCTTTCTACAAGAAGTAGAGCTTCAACATCAGGAGGTTGGTTAGCTTACGATTCTGATCATGTATACATGGGAGGAACTAGTATGGCAACACCACTAACTGCAGGTTCTGCCGCATTGCTTTTGGAACATCTAGACACTAATTTAGGAGTTTCAAATCCGAGTTCAGCCCTAATTACATCATTATTTATCGCTGGAGCTGATGATATGGCTGGACAATATGGAGATCCAAACAATGGAGCTGGAGAAACGATTCCCAATTATCACGAGGGGTGGGGAAGAATCGATTTAGGAGGGTCCATAAACAGTTCTTTTGTAGATGGTGAAACTGTAAATACAGGACAATTTAGAGAGTTTTCATTCAATGTACCAGCAGCAATGCCAACACTAAAAGTTGTACTTTCCTATATTGATCCTGCAAGTTCTCCAGGAGTAGGCCCTCACCTAGTAAATGATTTAGATATTGAATTACACAGACCTGATGGAACAGTTCAACAATTATCAAATAATTTAGATACGACAAAGGGCATTACAATTAACGCACCACAAAGTGGTACTTGGGAAGTTCATATCACTGGAACTAATGTTCCTCAAGGACCACAACCATTTGCAATTTCAGTAAATGTAGATAGTGGATTAATAAACTCAACAAACGATCTTGATTTTGATGGTTTTGATGATACAACTATTGATGATTGCCTCGGCGTATGGGGGAATTCCACAAGTGATAGGCAAGGATGTTTAGATTCTGATGGGGACGGATATAGTGACCCTGATGGAAGTTGGACTGTTGCAAATGGTGCTGATGCATTTATTTCTGATTCAACACAATGGGAAGACTCAGACATTGATGGTTTTGGAGATAACCCTGCTGGGACAACTCCTGATGATTGTCTAATGACACAGGGTTCATCAACAATTGATAGAAATGGATGTCCTGATTTAGATGGTGATGGATTTAGTAATCCTGATGGAAGTTGGACTACAGGGAATGGAGCAGATGCATGTGTTGCTATATCTGGCTCTTCAACAGAAGACAGAGACGGTTGCCCTGATTTTGATGGCGATGGTTATAGTGACCCCGATGGATCATGGACAATAGCCCATGGTGCTGACGAGTTTATCGGAGACCCCGAACAATGGATTGATTCTGATGGTGATGGATATGGAGATAACCCTCCACCCTCCAATAATGGAGATAGTTGCCCTGGCAGTCATGGAACCAGTACTCAAGATCGAAAAGGTTGTACAGATAGTGATGGAGACGGATATAGTGACCCTGATGGAGCGTCACAAGCACATCCGATAGGAAGTGCAGATGCATTTCCTAATGATGTCACCCAATGGAGAGATTCTGACGGAGATGGTTACGGTGATGAACCGGGAGGAAATAACCCCGACAGTTGTCCTTTAGTTTCTGGCACATCAACTGAAAATAATATTCTAGGATGTTTAGATTCTGATGGTGATGGTTGGGATGATAATTCAGATCCATTACCCAACGATGGCACCCAATGGGAAGATTCTGATGGTGATGGATATGGAGATAATCCTGCAGGTACTAATCCTGATTTCATGCCTAATGATTCTAGCCAATGGGCTGATTCAGATGGTGATGGTTATGGAGATAATTCCAGCGGTACAAACGGCGATGCATTCCCTAATGACGGCACTCAATGGGAAGATTTTGATGGTGATGGTTATGGAGACAACCCAGCAGGGAATTTTGCAGATGATTGCCCAAACTATGCTGGAAACTCTAATCAAAATGGCAATTACGGGTGTTTAGATTCTGATGGTGATGGATATGGAGATTCTGATGATGATTTCCCATTTGAAAGCACTCAATGGATAGATTCCGATGGTGATGGTTATGGAGATAATTCAAATGGAGTCAGTCCAGACAATTGCCCTAATGAAGCAGGAAATTCAACTAAAAATTTCAATTGGGGTTGTCCCGATTCAGATGGAGATGGTTATGCAAATAGTGATGATGATTTAGAGAATTTAGCTGGTCAATGGGAAGATGCTGATGGAGATGGTTATGGTGATAACCCAGAAGGTCCACAACATGATTCATGTCAATATTCACCTGGAACATCCTGGATTGACCGGTATGGCTGTCCAGATAATGATAATGATGGATATTCAAATGAATATGATGATTTTCCTAATGACGTCTTAAGGCATATTGATAATGACGGAGACGGATATGATGACTTAAATGAAGATGCATGTCAAGATAGTTATGGTAAATCTAGCGAAGATCGTTTAGGATGCCCCGACAGCGATAATGACGGTTATAGTGATCCTGATTTCTTTTATTCAATTGCTGACGGTGCAGATGCATTCCCAAATGATAATACTCAATGGAACGATACAGATGGAGATGGTTATGGAGACAATCCATATCCTGCATTATCTCCAGATGACTGCCCAAGTACTGCGGGAAATTCTTCAATCATCCTGTTAGGTTGTGTTGATAATGACGGAGATGGATATGCAAATTCAAATGATTCTCTTCCTGAAAATCCAACACAATGGATAGATTCTGATGGTGATGGTTATGGGGATAATCCATTAGGAACACAGGCAGATGGTTGTATAGACTCTTACGGGAATTCATCATCTACACCTTTCGGGTGTTTAGATACTGATAGAGATGGAAGCGCGGATTCAATTGACCCATTGCCTGAAGATCCTAGCCAATGGATTGATTCTGATGGTGATGGATATGGAGATAACCCTGCAGGAACTTCTCCTGATGCATGTCCTTCGGTATTTGGTTCTTCACATTTAGGGCCTGAATTAGGATGTATAGATTCTGATGGTGATGGATATTCTGATGAAGTTGATGCATTACCACAAATAAATTCTCAATGGATTGACTCTGATGGTGATGGATATGGAGATAACAATTCAATAGATGCATCTTGGATAGACCATTGGCCTCAAGATAATTCAAGAAATATCCCAACCACTACAATTACATGTAATCTAGAAACATCACAAACAGTAGTTGACCCTAGTGGTGAAATAAATGGTACTTGTACAATATCCAATACAATGAATGAAGCAATAAAAGTCTTTATTTATTTAGAAATCGGGCCAGGATTAGATACTATTCAAACTTCTTGGCTCTTAGAATTACAAGCATCAGGTGCAATTGAATCTACAAAGACCTTTGATTTCAAAATTAAAGTAGGTGGGGCTGGAGAATGGAATTCAACTTTTAATGTTCTAGCAATAGGATCAAATGTCTTAATAGATGATGAAGAAATAATATTTTATGGATTTGAAAATGAAGATGAAATACCTAAGGTTGTTGAAGATGAATTAAGCGCCATAGAATCATATCTTGAGATGTTAGGCCCTGTAGCACCCCACATTACTCCAATGAGTTTAGCAATTGTTGCTGGAATTTTCATATTATTACAGTCTGGAAAAATATGGAATTCAAGGAGAGTCCAAAGAAAAGTTAAGGAAGAATTCATTCGAAATAGAATCAAAGAAAGAACTAAACCACCTTTGCCAAATACAATGATTAACAGATCAAGAACTGCTGCACAACTCAAACCAAGCCATCATAGATCAGATAATATGAGGAAGTTTACAAATCACAATGTTAATCAAAATATCAATGATGATTTACTTGATGATTTGATTTAATTCAACCGAATCTAATATATCAACAATAGAGAACGCAAGACTACTGCAGGACTGGTCTAGCGGTATGATTCTGGCCTTCCAAGCCAGCGGTCCGGGTTCGATTCCCGGGTCCTGCACTCTTTAAATTTCCATAAGCAATGGATAAGAAATATTCTTCTTTAAATTTTATTAAATAATTTTTAAAATTAATTAGACTACCGTCATAATTAATGTTTTGTTCAAATTTATTATTTTTATTCATTATTTTTATTTGAGTTGGTGAAATACTCATACCCACCCTTAAAGCCTTCAAAATGGATTCTTTTATTGTCCAAATTTTATTTAATGTGTTATTTCCATCTGATTCATATAATAATTTAATTTGTTCCAATTCTAGCCCATTTGATAAAAATTCTAATAAATTTTTAGATCTATTTTGGTTAGATATTTCAACATCTATTCCAATCCTTAAATCAGCGTTAGAAATAGCAACAATTGCCATGCCTCTAGTCGTGGAAATACTAAAATTAGGTAATAATTCAGTTTCATTTGTGTTGTCTTTCCATTCAAAATAAGGCGCTCTATTCTCATCTCTTGAAACTCTAATTAATTTTGGATCTATTGAAGGGAAATTTTTTCTAAACATTTGGAATAATAAATACCTACCCGTGGCATGTTCTTCAGAACGTTTTGCAGTCTTAAAATTCCTAATTTCTTCTAAATCAATAAAATCTAAATTACTAATATCTTTTATTTCTTCTCCAAATTCAGTTTTTCTTATTTTCAAATAATTTATTTTAATTCCAAGTTCCTTTGGTAAATCTAAATTAAGTTCTTTTATTTCATCACAAGGAAACCACATAAATTAACGCTCCAAATCAAAACGCATTGAATCTTCCAAGGGCGCTAATGCTTTGAGTTGAATACCTTCAAGAATCATAACAATTGGTTTACTTGGTGTATCTTCAACAATTATTGCGTCATGTAAACTAACTCCTTCTGAAATTTCACGACAGATTGTCCTTATTAACAGATTAGCATTATTTTCTGGCTGACGTAAAAGTGTAGATGATGAGATTCCTACAGGAAGAGCTTGCATATTTGTTTGTTCCATAGTCACCATTCCTGCGTTTTGAAATGATGATTCTATCAACATAGGATAAGATTCTAATTTTAATTCAACATTTTCTAACTCTAATTTAAATTGTTCTTTTTTAGGCAATTGATGTCTTTGTAAAATTTTTCCATCGGCACCTAAATTATCTTCAATTGAAATCCCTGCAATTATCCCTGCATGAGATTGAAAACTAGGGCCGTGGAAAAATCTAGAATAAATGAAATTTGAGCTGTTGGTAACTGGTCCTGCCTCTGGCAACCC
>NZKH01000014.1 GCA_002692465.1 Methanobacteriota archaeon
AATGTAGTTTATGATTATGAGAAGGGAGGGCTAAAAGCCGGGACATATCCACTTGAATTAAGAGTAAAAGACCTTCAGCATGACCAACCTGTGATATTTACTCATGAACCAATAATTTCCCATACTTATGGAATTGATTTTGAATTAGGAAATGATCAGGGAGAGACATTACTTGTGGCACCAGGACAAACAAGTAGGTTAGAGTTTTCTTTAACACACATTGGTTATTCTAGTAATGAGATGTCTGTTGAATTATCACTTCAACCACCTTTGTCTTCTGATTGGCAAGTAGAATTTGATCAACCCGTTGGTGGTTATCAACTTGATTATGGAGGGACTGAAGTTAAACCAACATTGTTGATTAAAGCACCAGATGAAGACATGTCATCTACACCTTCAAATATTAATGTTATAGCAGTGCCCAAAGTAAATAATTCACAAGTTACAGATGTTTCACAACTTTTACTATCTGTTGAAGAAATAGATGTATATTCTGACCCCAGACTTTCTATTTTTGAAGATGTAGAACATCAAATTCAGATTGCAGACTCTGCTGATTTATCTGGTGATTTTGATGAAGACTTTTCTAACTTTGTAAATTTTGAGGGGGTTGGGGAATTTTATCTTGATGTGAGAAATACAGGATTTGATGTGGATAGTTTTAGGATGAAGTTTTTAGATATTCCAGACCAATGGGATGCTGCATTTGTTGATAATACAACTGGAGAAGCAATTGTGAAAGAGCAAGGATCTTTTCCTACAGGGGATGTAAATTCTAATACAGTAGAGACAATATTAATTGAAGTATATCCTCCGATTGATCGAAATGCTCCAGATATTGGAAAAATAACTCTGGAGGTGACCAGTGCTAGTGATTTAACCTTGAGGGCTACGATTTCATTTACTGTACAACGTACTTTCGGGGTTCATTCTACTGTAATTTATGATTGTGATGCTGCACCTTTGGGTTATGTTAATTCGGAAATATCTACTTGTAAAAACCCTGAATTTAATGATGAAACATTTAGATTAAAAGTAACAAGTTCTGTTACAGAATCAGACACACAATTAACCACATTCCAACTTAAAAATCCGAGTTTATTGGATAAAGATATTTTAACACCTGATGGCAAATTAGTTTCTCAAAAAGATTATTATGCTGCATGGGATTTTGAAATTTATGATGCTAATAGTTCTTTAATATCTAATGTTAAATTATCTTCCGGGGACTCTGCTGAAATAAAATTATTAGTTACTCCAAGTATGGGTATGCTTTCTGGAAATCATACGATATATTTGAGAATCATTGAAGAAGTTGAAGCCGACTCTGGTGTTGATCCAAAATATTTTGATATGCCTTTAACAATATTTATTGGAGAAGATGAACCTCAAATTGAAATCACTCAAATTTCTGCTAATGAATTGATAGGAATAAATTCTTTTGAAGAAATTGAAATGAGAGTTTATAATGTTGCGAACGTAGAAACTTTGGTATTACTAAAATTAGAATCTTCAATTGGAGATAATTGGAAAGTAAATTTAGAATCCGAAGATGGTGGTGAATTATTGACGGTGGGGCCATTTAGTGAAAAGAATTTCACAATTAGAATAGATTCACCTACTTGTATGAGGCATAATGAAGTTTATGATTTTGAAATTACAGCTAAACCTTTGGATATGAATGAAGCCTATGGAGATGAATATACAACAACTCATACTGTGAGAATTCAAACAAATGTAGAAAGTATTTCTTGTAGAATTCAATCAGAATTGTTTAGTGAACCTGATCCTGTAACTATTGGAGTTCTTGGATCTTTAGTGTTGATGTTTGTATTTTGGTTTTCACGCAGAGGTGCTGTTACAGAAATAGAATATGTTTCAGAAGATTTAATTGATCCTGAAGACGGTGGAGAATTAGATATTATAGAAAATGAGACTAATGATGAAGAAGAACTTCCTGAACCAGTAGTATATGAAGAAGTGGAATTAGTTGAAGAGGACTAATCCCTCACCCCCTTAAGGGGGTGATTTGTATGAACAACGCACCATTCCCCTTAAGTCCTTCTTTGCCCGGGTAGTGTTGAGGTGAGATGATTTCACACACACAAATCCAGTCAGAACGCGCAATAAAAAATGATTTAAATTTGCTAATAAACAAGCAAAGGACTTCATTTTTCATGATTTTAATGCTTTTAGCAGTTACATTTGCTTCAATTCAATTTGCATCTTGGCAAGCAATGGCGTCAAGTGATCAGGATGGGGACGGTTTAATCACTTCAATTGAATATTTATTAAATACACAAATTCAAAATTGGGATTCAGATGGTGATTCACTTCCAGATGGTTGGGAGTGGAAATATGGATTGAATCCGTTAAGTGCTGCAGTAGGAGATGATGGACAAACTGGAGATCCGGATGGAGACCAATTGACGAATCTTCAAGAATACTCTTATGCTTTGCCTCCAAATTGGGATGATGCAAATACTCCAGATATCTTAGATAACGGTGTATGGTGGAATGGCACAGTTCCAGTAAATAATTGGAATGAAGAGGATGCTCTTCAATATAATCAACCTGGATGTGGTGATTCTGGAGCAGATGGTGTTGGTGGAATAATCCTTTGTGATGAAGACCCTGTAGGGGATATTTGTACAGATGGATTTGACAATGATCATGATGGTCAAATAGATTCTCAAGATTCAGATAATGACGGAGATGCAGTTTGTGGAAGTAATGATGATGATGGTGATGGATTAATTGATGAAGATCCTTATGGTTGGGATTCAGATGGCGATGGATTAAGCGATGGTTGGGAAGTTGCGAATAGTTTAGACCCAACAGACCCTACCGGAAATAATGGTGCATTAGGAGATCCTGATGGGGATGGAATGGCAAATATTTACGAATTCATCAACCCTAGTTGGAATACTCAATGTAATGGAGCAGATTGTTTTAGGCCTGCACCATCACATTATTCGCCTTCTGATGAGATGACAGGTACGGAAACCCCTTGTAATCCCGTTACTGGAGATGGACCTGCTGGTTGTGCAACTCTTGTTGCAGAAGTTGATGGAAATACCCAAACTAATCCGAATAACCCTGATTCAGATGGTGACTCAATTAGTGATGGTGACGAGGTTAATATTTGGTTAACTGATCCAACAGAAGCAGATACTGATGGAGATGGAATAAATGATGGGATAGAAATAAACAGTGGATATGGAAACCCAGCACAAGCTACAGACCCACGTAATAATAATACTGATGGAGATGCATGGGATGATGGAGAAGAGGATGTAAATTTCAATGGCCAAATAGATGGTAATGAAAGTGATCCTACAAGAAGGGAAGATACTGGAGATTTCGATGAAGACGGAATTGATAACTGGGAAGAAAATTTGACATGTACTGAATGGGATAATGCAGATACAGATTATGGAGGAGTTTTAGATGGTGATGAAGTAAATCCACTTCATGGAACAAATCCGTGCGATTCATTAGTAGATTCCCAAGCAAATATTGTTTTATGGAGTTCCGCTACTTTAACTCTTAGTGATTCGAGTGCATTTAATCCAGAAGGTGGAAAAGGTTGGTATCAAGGTACGTCGGGGCTTTTGACAGAGTTTTCTTATGCTACAAGAGTTGGAAATCAGTTGACAAATGTAGACGTTGCTCCTTCTGCAGGAGATATTGTACTAGCTAAAGATGGTTCTTGGTGTAGGATGGAAGCAGAAGCAGATGGAACATTATTTACTACACGTCAATATTGTGATGATGATTATTACGATACGGACGGAGATGGGCTTGCTGATTGGCAAGAAAGAACTGCATTTTTTGGGTTCTTTTCAAATTATACTAATGTAGATTCTGATGGAGATGGTCAAAACGATTACGATGAAGTAATGGGTGCTACAGATCCAATGGTTGCTTGTGAAAATTCATTAGATGCAGATGGAGATGGAGTAAATGATTATTTTGAAACAACTACGGGATGTAATTTAGTTTATATTGGAGTCTTGAGCGGAGGTAATGATAATTATATTACAGATCCCTTGTTGTTTGATACTGATAATGGAGGTGTAAGTGATTATCAAGAATATTTTGATGGTACAAATCCAGAAAATGTTCCTTCTGATGATATTAATCCACAAGATACTGATGGAGATGGAATTCCAGATTCAATTGAAAACTTAACAGGTACAGATTGGAGAAACCCAGATACAGATGGGGGTGGAATGTCCGATTATGCAGAATGCCCGCCACAATTTTGGGGGACTTTGTGTAATGGTTCTAATTATGATCCATTTGACCCTACTGATGATGTTACAAATGAAGATGTAATCTTTTGGGCAAATACTACAAGTAATCCCTTTGATAGAGATGACCTTTTGTATTGGAGAGTCAATACTTACGATAATTATACGGGTGGAGGTTATGGTGTTGATGCAGCATCACATCCCGTTCAATTGATGAGCCCTAATTATCTAAACACAACATGGATTGCAGAAAATACATATTCTAATGGAACAGTGACTTGGGATATGGCATATAATACACCTAATTCAGGGGGCTTTCCTGTTCCAATGCCTCATAATTGGGAGGCATTAGATATTTGGAATGATCCTACTGCAAAGCTTGAACGTTCAGACTGGACTTCAAAAGTAACTTCTGATGGTTCACCTTTGTTTGGATTGACAACTCAAGCTAAACATTTGTGGTATGAAGAGGCAGAACTAGACGATTCTGAACCCTTTGTCCCAAGCCCCTTAGAATTAAGTTTGCCTTCATATTTCTCAGACGGTGTTTCTAATGAATCTGTTGTAAACACAATAACTCAAGATGTAATTGCTGATTCTGGCGAAACAAGTGGTTATGGAATGGCCAATGCATTGGCGGAACATTTGAGACAAGGAAATGGCACGTTATTTTACCAAATTAATTTCAATGGTTCAGGTGTAGATCCTAGTGAGGATATTGTTTGGCATATACTTGAAAATTCACGTGAAGGAACTTGTTCAGATTTTGTTACTGTATTTGTTACAATGGCAAGACTTGCTGGTATTCCTGCACGTAAGGTTTCAGGTTATCTAAATGGAGTTCAAACTTTAGATGGTTATGAGGTATCTAGTTCTGATGGTGCTGTGTGGGCTGAAATACATCTTAGAAGTAGTTCTACAAATGCAGATATGGGTTGGATGCCAATCGATCCATGCCCTCAACCATTAGAAATTGAATTAGTAAATATGACTTTTATTCCAAATGAATGGGATAGAGATGGTTCTGCTAATTTAACGGTTGAAGGTGATTTGGTTTATTCTAGTAATGGAACTGGTATCGAAGGTAATACTGTAAGGGGTTATCTTGCGCCTTCACCTGCAGATCCTGAATCATCGCCAGTTACAGATTCATCAATGTTAATTGGAACTGCAGTAACTACTAATGAAACAGGGCATTTTATAATTACAGGAATTCCTTCTGATGCAATTTTACCTGGTTTTCAAAAAATAGTTGTAGTTAATTCAGCGGATACTTATATTCCTCCGAGAATTCATGAATATCCAGGTCACATCAATGTTACAGATGATAGTATTCTTGTTCATACATCATCTACTACAATAGGTCAGGGAGCAACTACCGACTTTAGTGGAACTTTATCTTATGAAAACATACCCTTTTTGGATGTTTCAGAAATGGCTAATCTGACCGTACAATTAGATTATGTTTCACAAGTAACAGGTGTAGAATCATTGACAACTGATGTTGGTAAAGGAGGTGCTTGGTCATTCCAACTATCTCTAGATCCTTCTGAACCACTTGGTCCTTTACAATTTACAGTCTCTTTTTCAGGTTGGGAAGACCCTGATGAAGCGTATCCAGGATCTCCAATACATTTCCGTTCAACATCACTTTTGGTTAATACCACTGTTTCATTAGCTCCAGATGTTGAAGCTACTGTTGAGGGGAATGATCCTACAAATAGTTCTAGATTATTGGTTGGAAACGTCGTATATGTGAACGGTACAGCAAATAGTGCAGGTGCAACACCCTCGCCAATGGATGGATTACTAGAATTAGGAATTAGAACTAATGGATCTGGTTTAGATTATTTAGTAGTATTTAATCAATCAGTAAATGGTAGCTTTTCTATTGTTCATCAACTTAATGCTTCAGATATAAATATCCCCGCAGGTAATGTAGATCTTAGAGTCAGATTTTATCCAACTACTTTAGATACTACTGATGATGCAGATTTACCTGATGATTATCTTCTAAGGAGTTACTTGATTTTTGAAATTTTTGCAAATCCACAGATGAGGGGATCTGATGCTAACGTTGCAGTAACTGCAAAAGATCATCGAGGAATCAGTAGTGATTTAGATTTGACTGGTTCATTTGAACATTTCTTTGATGGTGCTTCAGTTAATTCAAGTGTTGATCCGCTAACAAATCCAATTTCAGTTAGTTGGTCTACGTTAGCTTCATTGCTTCCAGGAGATTATTTGTTCGAAACATCTTTTGCTGGTTCTGAACTATATGAACCCTCTAGTGGCCAAGAATTTATTAGAATACAAGGTAATGCAGAATTAGATGTTACATTAAGTTCAAATTGGGTACATATTGGAACCACAGGCTATCTTACAGGTCAATTGATAGATCAACAAAAAAATCCTCCTGGGCCTATTACTGGTAATGGAACTGAGTTTGTTCTTCAGATATGGGGGCAGAACCAAATAAAAGATAATATCATTGGAAATGGTTCCCTAGATACAAATACTGGCGAATTTAACATTTCTTTTGTAATGCCACCAGGATTAGCTGCAGGCATTTATCAAATTTCTTTAACAGCAGAAGGAATGATTGAACCTGCATATTATTTGATGCCAAGACCATTGAACCTTTCCGTGGGATTGGAGTCAGAGTTCACTTTAGAGGTTGTAGATTCTGAGGGTGATTTAGTTTCAGGCACCAATGTATTGAATGCACCATTAAGTGGAGATTTAGAATTTGGTGTATTTGCAATAGATGTTGGAAATAATACTAGGGTCTCAGATAGGACAATTCATGCAATCTTTGATTGGAATGGAAGTCAGCAGGTAATACCCGATGAAGTTACTCAAGAATGGACTATTGATGATGGTAGAGGGGGAATTAGTGTTGAGGGTGGTTCTGCTAATTTCACTTGGACAGTTCCAGGAGGAACAGCACCAGGAACTTATGTTATGAGGATCTATATTGATGATGATGTGACAGATTTAATTACAGATGTAGGTGGTGCTAGGTGGTTAGGAAATCAGACATTTGTAGATGTAACTATACAAGTCCCTTCTGCGATTGTTATTGATTGGATACAACCAGAAGTAACAGCAGGAGCATCATTTAATGTTGCAGGTTATGTTGAGGATGGAGAGGATAATACCAGAATTTTCAACGGTCCAATATCACTAAAAGTTTACTTTTTAAGTGATGAAGATGAAGCTTTAGTTGCAACATATACAACCAATGCAACGGGTTGGTTTAACATTTCATCTCAGACGGATCCATCTCTTGATGGAGTAGCGAGTGGTGATAGAACTGTTGTCGTTGAAGTTATTGATGGGTCAAATATCTATTATTTGCCGAGTTCATCACAAGCTCCAATTCATGTAACCGGAGTTAGTGCCTTTGTAGAATTAAATCACACCGCTCCGATTATTATTAATCGGGGAGATACGTTAGAAGTATTTGCGAAATTAGTAGAGACTTCTGCTACTTGTTCTGCTTGTGCATTTGATACTCCTATTGATGTGCGTCAGAAGAATAAACCTGTACTTATGCTATTTGATGAAACATGGTTGCCTGGACAGGTTACAAATGCATCGGGTGGCGTTGGTTTTACATATTCAATTCCTTATGATCAACCATTAGGTACAATTGTAATTTCATTAGTCTACAATGGTTCAAATGATGTTCATCCAACGTCTAAGAATCTTCCATCTACTATTGTTCGCTCGTTAACTGTATTAGTGATGGACGCAATTGTTGAAAACCCGATTGCGGGAGGTAGTTTCAATCTTTCTGGTACAATAGAATCAGACAATGGTACAACCTTGATGAATAGAAATGGAGTGCCTTTAATCGCACAAATTCAGATTACTATGGATGGCCAATCGATTCAATATTTAGATGGTCAAATCAATCCTAACGGTACTTGGTACGCTACAGTTTACGTTGAACCAACAACTTCGGCAGGCACCCATGTGATTAGAGCAGCATATAATCCTCAAGTGCCATTTTACATCAACAGTTCTGTATTTGACACGATAGATATTCAAGGATATTCTGTACTTGATTTCCTTGAACCTGGAAATTTGAAAAACAGCGATTCTCAAGATAGGGGTGGTAGTATTGATGTTGTTGTGAGAGTCTTTGATAATGCAGGACAACCAATACCTAATGCAATGGTTGATGTAGAATTATTGACTACATTAGAAACTGGTACTTTAATCACCAATGCTTCAGGTTTAGGTGAAGTTACAATCAATATACCTCAAGATGTAGATCCTGGTATCTTTACATTACATGCTACATGGGCTGGAAATGTTGCTACCTTTGGAAGTGTTGGAATTATTGGAGGAAATACTTCTGTTGATTTCGTAGTATTAGCTCATACAGATTTGAGTTTAGATTCTGTAGAAGGTAGTATGGTTGTTGGTGATTATATTTGGGTAAATGGTACTTTGCTTGATGATGTTGGAAATCCACTTTTAGGTGATGATGGCCTTCCTTCCGGCGGTTTAGTAAGATTATATGTTGATGATTTGCCTATGGCTACAGCAATAAGTGATGGAAACACTGGTTTTTATTCTATTGAATATGAATTACCTGAATGGATGAGTGCAGGAACCCATAATATGAGGGTTGAATTTAGTGGAGGGTTCCTTTGGGTGGCGCCTTATGCTAGCGGAGATTCTGAAAATCCTGAATTTTATTGGAATTCAACCCATCCAGTTCCAGATCAAGAATTTGAGGTTTATGTTCCAACTGAAGTAGTTGTAATTACACCACAAGGAAGTCAAGTTGATAGGGATTCAGACTTAATCATTAATGGTTCATTAGTTGATATTCAAAATAGGGTTTTACCAGGACGTACGATACAAGTATTTGTTGGAGTAAACGATGGGTCTGCAGATTATTTCGTTACAACCAATGAATATGGGCTATTTACAGTTTCATTAAGAGTTCCCGAAAACCAAGCATTAGGTGAATTAGATATTACTTTAAGATTTGATGGTGACGACTACAATTTAAGTTCAGAAACAGTGTCAAAATGGTATGTATTTAGTACAACTTCAGTAACTATTGATGAATTATCACCTCAAACTTTGGGAGATGATGTAATAATCTCTGGTACAATCTCAGATAATCTTGATAGTCCATTAGATGCACATCAATTAAGAATAATTGTTGACGGTGTTGAAATAGGAATTATCAATAGTAGTGTTGAAGGAACCTGGTCTTTTGTTTGGACAATTCCAATAGGTACAAATTGGGGGGAGCATACAGTCGGTGTTAGAGCACCTGCTCAGGGTTATTACCGAGAAAGTTATGCGGAAACACCATTATTCGTTGCTCATAGAAGTGCTTTAGAGTTTAGTTTAGAAGAAACATCTGTTGTAAGAGGGGATGCTTGGAATATTTCAGGAGTCTTATATGATGCAGATGATTTATCAAAGATTGGATTGGGTAATGAAACATTGCATGTTTATTTGGATGGTGTTTTACAAGATAATACTATATTGACCAGTTCAGATGGAACTTGGACCTATTCATTGCCTGTTGAGATGTCTTTAGAAAGGGGAGTGCATACAATTTTAATTGAATTTGATGGAACAATTACACATGTTGGTAGTTCTCAAGAATCAGAAGTAGATGCTTGGTCAGAAGTAGACGTGATATTTACTGATTTATCTTCTGAATTTAGTGTTAGAGATTCTGATGAATTCCCAATAGAGATCTATGGGGAAATTTCTGAGATCGGTGGAAACAATTTGAAATTTTCAAATTTATCAATTTCACTTTTGACTTCAGACGGAACTTTAATTTCAAGCCAATTAAATTGGACTGTAATTGGAACGCAATTGTTTTACATTAGTGCAAAAGCACCTACGGTTTTAACTCCTGGAAATATTATACTTGTAGTTGAGTTCCCTGGATCTGATGATGAATATTTATTGTCTAAATCTACAAATTATTCCATGATGTTGAAGGTTGATGCAACATTCACTCCTACTTTAGAACCAATTATTTTGGGTGAAAGAGATGATGTTTATGGTAACATTTCTGTGATTGCCGATGACACGGGACAACCACTAGAAGGAATAAGTGTAATATTGACATTATCCAATGAATCAGGGCAACTAATTACTAGGACATTAATCACAGATGAATTTGGTGTTGCTGAAATATCATTAGAAAATACTCCACCTTATTCTGATTCAACTTCTTTTGGTTCAGTAAATATTGAAATATCTTCAGATGATGCTAGAATTTCTAATAAATCATTAGTTACATTACAGGCTAAAGTTCCAGAAGCTTTAGTATACCAGTCAATTGAAACTGAAGGGGAATCGTCTACTTTTGTATGGGCTTCGTTATTAACTTTGGTTGCATTAGCAGGGGTTGGAATATTCTGGTACAGAAAGAGAAGACAAGACGTATTAGATGAAATTGCAAGCATATTTAGTTATACGGCAGAATTATTGGCACATGGAGATGAAATCAGGGAATCGATTTTCCATTGTTATGAAGATCTTTGTAGAGTATTAACAAAACATGGATATTTGAGAAGAGATTTTGAAACGGTAAGAGAATTCGAAATGGCATTAAGGAGCGCACTTCCAATAAGGGAGGATTCCTTGATAGAGTTGGATAATGTGTTTGAAGAAGCAAGATATTCAAGGCACGAATTGAATACTCAAGATTCATTAAGAGCGCAATCTGCTTTAGAGGGAGTTCAAAGTGAATTAGTGAGAATGAATGTTGGAAAGGGTGGTAGAGAAGATCCAGTTCCAGAAGTGGAAGCTTAGAATTTAATTCTTAAGTTATTGGATGACCAATTTGCAGTAGGCTCATTAGCAGTTTTCGGCAGTAAAAAAGTACGCACAATCTCATTCTGATTTAAATCAGAAGAACTTATTGAAAGTTTGATTGCCCAATTTGAATCAATATTTGAATATTCGATGTTGATGTTTTCTTCTGTAATACCTTTGAATGGTATTTGTAATGTGGTTTCATTTAGGGATCCGTTGAATTCATGTGCAATTGATTGGATCGAAATCATTCTTTGATTTTTATTTGTGTTTTCAGGGATTTTTCCTGAAGTCTCGACAACTAAGTTTTGATTTACAATTGCATCTGTTAAGTGTTGTGCTTGATCAAAAAATGCACTGTGCAGTTCTTCTGGAGTGGCAGATAGACTATGCAGATTGGGCGTTAATATCTCATTTCCACTGCTATCTTCTGATTCGGCTAGTAGTGGCTCCCATTGAATCCCCATGCCTCCTCCTCTCGATGGCCTCATTTCAACTTCTCTATTTTTTTGAAAAAAACCTTGCAATATATCTTCTTGTGGTCTCACTATCATTACAAATTAAAGGGCTAAAATTTGTAGGGTGGCATTTTCTATAATTTTGATCTAGGTGCCTACTATCTAGTAAAGTAATGAATGCTCTGTCAGTACTTGATCTAATTGGTCTTCCCATTGCTTGAATAACAGAATTAATTGCTGGTTGTAATGAACCATATAACCAACCTTTATTTCTTCCAAATTTTGTTTCTAAAAATTCTTTAAGAGCATCAGAAAATACGCTTGGTGGGGCAACTGGAATGCCAATACATACTACAGCATCAAGAATATTGTTATTATAATCAATTCCTTCTGAAAGTTTTCCACCAAAAACACCAGCAAGTAATATTTTTTGTTTATTTTTACGATATTTTTCTAAGTCAGGTATTATTTGATCAATTTCAGATTTCCCCCATTCACTTTTTTCTTTTATTACTAATCTATTAGGCCATCCTTCACTGTCTATGAATTCGTCTAGTAGTTTGTAACTTGGGGCAAATATGGCTATATGTCCAGGTGCTTCTTTTGCAACAGAATAGATGTGTTCACATATTTTACGTGTATTTTCAGGCCCTCTTTGTTTATATCTTGTTGTAACATTTGTTGCAATTGAGATTGGTTTGTTGTGGTTTTCAAATGGTGAAATATATTCGTTGTGTGTTACATTTTTGAGATTTGTTAGTCCTAGAATGTCTGAATACATTTTTGGAGGATACAATGTTCCTGACATTAGTATTGATCCTGAAGATTCTGAGAAAATTGGTTTAGAAATTATGCTGGGGTCAAGTAAGTGACATGATAGTCTACCATCTCGTTCATTATTGAATACTAGAACTAATTCTTTTTTATTTCCAAATTTCAAGAGAATATCTACTAATGCAGAAATTCTCCAGCAATCAAGCTCCTTGTCATTCGCAGATTCATCTAGTTCAACAGTAACTTCTTTTAGCATTGCTGAAAATCTTGAAAGTGCAGATTCAGCAGAATTATTAAATTCGTTTGGAATCATACTTTCTAAAAACACATTTAATAATTCATTAGAGTAGATTCTAGTTTCATTTTTATTATTGTCTATTTTCATATTCCATTTATTAAAATAATCACTTATGTGTTTTTCAAATTTTTTAAATGATTTCATTAACCATTTCCAGTTTTCCTCTTCACGTTTTGTTTGGATGTCTCCCATATACTCTTCAATTTCATAACGACCGCCTCTCAAAATTCTTTTTGTAAGTCTACGTTCAAGTCCTTTTCTTATTCTGTTTGGTAAGTTGTGAGCCTCGTCAACTATGATTATTATGTCTTCTAAAGCAACACCTAAACCAGGAAGAGAATTCTCTCTTATGACGTCTATGAATAAATGATTATAATCACATACAATTATCTCAGCATCTTTTGCTGAATTTCTTAATGCCTTCCAAGGGCAAAGAAATCTTTCCCTTGACTTTTTGATTACTTCGTCAACATGTAAGGGGTTATCAAGAATCATTTCTTTGAGGTCTTCATAGGCAATTTGTTTAATTCCTCCAGGTAATCCTTGCTCACAGTTACATTTTCCTGAAAAAAGATCTAATTCAACACACATTGACTGTCTTCCAATTAAATCTACACATTTTATATTTTGAAAATCAAGTGTGCTATTTATGTCTTTAATTGTCTCAACGACAATTTTATGTTGTGATTGTCTACCTGTAAGGAAAAAAATTTTTTTATTTGTTGAATTAGATAGGGCTTCTAATCCTGCAGCTAATGCAGCTGCTGTTTTTCCAATTCCTGTAGGTGCTGCTGCAAGATGATGGCCATTATTCTTTAGAGCATTTATTGAATCTTGAAGCATTTCTTTTTGCCCTTCTCTAAGGGTTTCATGTGCAAAAAATGAAGTTTGCTCAATATTATTCTGCTCTGGCACAAGCGGTTGTCGTTGTCGATTGACCAAAAGGTTTCTTGGTAAATTCTGTATTAAATAGCAGTTCAACTGGCTGCAGGAGGTCCTCCCCTAGAGCCACCACCTCCGCTGGGGGGAGCTGGAGGTGGCGGGGGGTTTGAATCTGAATTTTTCCTAGCTACGATTGAACGATTTAGAAGCCATGAGAAGTTCCGCCCTTGAGGAGAAGGGGGAGAATCTCTCTCCCCCAACCCTCTTTTGTGCATCCCATCTCCCATTTGGCTTCCTCCTATTCAACTTTTGTATGAACGGTGTTTACTGACTTCATCGACAGCATTCTGTGCTCTCTCTTCCAATTTTGCCGTAAGATTATCTATTTGTTCAACAGATTTGTTTAGATAATCGTGGAGTGCAATTTTAATTATTGAATCCGCTTCATTTCCTGTAATTTGATAAAGTAATTTTAATTGTTTTCTAACTTCGGCACCTAATACTATGCTTACTTTTGATTGACCAGGCAATTCTGGTGAATCTGACAAGTATGTTCCTAAAGCTCTACGGAGTAGATCACTTCTGTTTTTAACACCGTCTAGGCCAATTCTTTGGTCTATTGCTGCTAATTCATCATCGGATAATCTCAGTGTAATTACGTTACTATTGCCGCTCATAACCCTGTCCTCTAATACTCTGAGGTCAGAGGCAGTATATATAGATGTATTACGTATAGTATTACATTTGAAATACAAAAACAAAAAAAACCTCTATTTTTGAATTTTTTATTATTATTTCCATAATTGTTTGAGTATTTGTAATACAAATAAATCTTTTGGCTTATTTTGGTAAGGTTTAATTTCTTCTACAATCATATTTTTTTTACAAATTTAATCGACTGAATAATAAGTTTAGTATGAGACGCAAGGATATGGTGTTTAATCCCGAACGTTCGAAATATCTGTATTATATGACTGTAGAAACTGCATTAGATGATGAAATAATTACTGGAGATGAATCGCAAATCTTGTCTATTCTTGCAAAATCATTAGATATTGATGAAAATACACAAAATGAGATCATAAATTCATTGAAGGAAGGGAATGATAATTATTCATTTGATTTTGATGTGGTTGAAACACCAGGGGTTGGTGAAGCAAGTGCATATCAATCAGCACTAATCGGTGCATTAGATGATGAAGTGATTACAGAAGACGAATGGGCCTTACTTGATATCTTAAGAGAATTAATGGCAATACAACCTAATCAGCATTCAATGATAGAACAATCTATTCGTTCAAGGATTTTGAACTTAGATGAAAATGAGAATTTAATGAATAGGCTAGATCGCTTTTTATCTAGGGGACTTTAAATTTCAAAATATGGTAAAAAACATTACAAGTCGTTTTATGGTGGAGAGATAAAACGAGATGTAAATATGATTGAGAAAATTTACGAAGAAATGATGGCTAGAGACCCTGATCAACCTGAATTTCATCAAGCAGTAAGGGAAGTATTGGATTCTTTAAAACCTGTTTTAGAGAGGCATCCTGAATTTGTTGAAGCTAATATATTAAGTAGAATTATAGAGGCTGAAAGAATCATTCAGTTTAGAGTTCCTTGGACTGACGATGATGGAAATGTACATGTTAATAGAGGTTTCAGAATCCAAATGAATAGTGCTATTGGTCCATATAAGGGCGGTTTGAGGTTTCACCCAAGTGTAAATTTATCAATTTTGAAATTTTTAGCTTTTGAACAAGTATTCAAAAATAGCCTTACTACACTCCCAATGGGTGGGGGTAAAGGAGGTTCTGACTTTGACCCTAAAGGGAAGTCAGATTCTGAAATAATGCGTTTTTGCCAATCATTTATGTTAGAATTGAGTAGACATGTTGGTGCAGATGTTGATGTCCCTGCAGGAGATATAGGTGTAGGCGGTAGAGAAATAGGGTATCTTTACGGAATGTATCGTAAAATTAGAAATGAGTTTACTGGTGTTTTAACAGGAAAAGGAATGTCCTATGGAGGTTCTTTAATCCGTCCTGAAGCGACAGGTTATGGGCAAGTTTATTTTGCTAGAGAAATGTTAAAAACAAGAGATGAAACTTTAGAAGGAAAGGTTTGTTTGATTTCTGGATCAGGTAATGTAGCACAATTTGCCGCAGAAAAAGCATTACAACTAGGTGCAAAAATAGTAACAATGTCAGACTCAGGAGGATTTATTCACGATCCAAATGGATTTACTTTAGAGAAATTAGAATGGATAAAGGAACTTAAGAATGTGAGGAGAGGTAGGATTAGTGAATATGCAAATCAATTCGAAGGTGCTATTTACACTCCAGTAGATCATAGTTTGGATTATAATCCATTATGGGCCGTTGATGCAGATGTTGCATTACCTGCTGCAACACAAAACGAAATAAATGGAAAAGATGCTGAAAACTTACTTGCAAATAATGTTTATGTTGTATCTGAAGGAAGTAATATGCCTTCAACACCAGAAGCGATAGACCATTTTATTGAAGCGGGAATTTTGTATGCACCTGGTAAAGCAAGTAATGCAGGTGGTGTAGCAACATCTGGATTGGAAATGTCACAAAATTCAATGAGAATGAATTGGACTAGAGAAGAAGTAGATGAAAAGTTAGATTCAATTATGGTTAGCATTCATGAAACCTGTGCAAGAACAGCTGAAGAATATGGATACCCTGGAAATTATATGATGGGAGCAAATATTGCAGGATTCCTAAAAGTAGCAGATGCAATGTTAAATCAAGGTGTAATTTGATTAAATTCATAGAGATTCTGGGATTTCTAACAATCTCTTTGAACCCCAATGTTCACGTAGAATAATTTTTTCTCTTATTCTAGTTATTCCAATAAAAAGGAAAATACTTACTAGCGAAGTAGAGATTAGTGAATAAATAATTCCAGGTTCAATTCCCAGGTCTTTAATTACAAAAGACGCATTTTCAATTATGAATTCCATGATCCATCTGCTTATTTCAACTATACTTGCTGCAGCTATCCCTTGTGAAAATATAAAAAACAATCTTTGTTTATTATTCTCAAATCCTTTTCCTGACATTATTTCTTCCCCAAGGATGAGCATGAATATATTGGTGTATCGAGTAAATAATTTTGGAAATGCATACATAATTGAAACATAAATGTGAATTAGACAAATTGCAAAAATTAGGGTTGAAGGATTACCTTGTCTTATGTTAATGATTAAATTATAAAGCATAAAACTAGGAATTAAAAGAGAAATAAAACAGAGGAAGGTAACTTTATTTCTTGTTGAGTTAAATTCATCTACAGGCCAGTTCATTAACCAGTGTAAATATTCTTACATCAAAATATTAGTGGAGATTTCAAACGTTATCATCTTAATTACAATTCTAATAATTAATTCCAATTGTATGAATTTAGATTGCTGTAGGAGCAACATGGTCTCCAGATTTATCGTCAGATGAATTAATTCTATTCCATACACTACTCATGAGATAATCATGGCATTTTTTGCAGTACCTAAATTGTCTATATGCTTCTCTAAATGAATATGCTTTTTTTCCTGTTGCCACTAAATATCCTTCGGGAGAAAGTCTACTAACTACTTCACCATTATTATCGCATCCAGTAACATCGCAACATGGTTCTCCGGACACATATCTAGGAGAACGGGGTAAGATAAGAAACCTTGTATTATTCTTCGTCTTCATCAGGCTTTATTACAATTAAGGGTATATTTGCTTCTACTGAAGAACCTGGTGAACAATTTATTTCACTTACAGTGCCATTGATAGGGGCATTAATTTCATTTTGCATTTTCATTGCTTCAAGAATCATACAAACTTGCCCTTCTTCAACTTTAGAACCTATTTCAACTTCTATTGTAACCACTTTGCCAGGAATTGATGAAGAAATTACACCACTTTTTTTACCTCCTCTTGGAGATCTTTTCCTTGGTGCATTACTAGTTTGTCCTTCAGGTAGTTTTATTTTGAATGATTTATCATTGACTGTTACATTGTAATAATCAGATTCCGTATCAATTATTACATTAAACAATTCGCCATCAACTTCAATTTCATATTCTTCTGAAATAAATTCACCTCCATGTGGTACGGGAACTATTTATTTCTCTTACACCTCTTAGCCCCATTATTTTCCTTCTATGTTCAAAAGCCCAAACATTTTGATTTTTTCTTCCTTGATTAAAATTATCATTTCCTCTATTTATATGTAATAAAAGTGCAGTTATTGCGGCAATTTTTTCTCTTTCCATTTCAGTCATATTAACAACTCACAGAGGAATATTTCCATGTTTTCTTTCAGGTCTATTTTCTTGTTTATCCATGAGCATATTTAGTGCTAAACATAGTTTCTTTCTAGTTTCATTTGGATTAATTACGTCATCAATATATCCTAATGCAGCAGCTCTGTATGGATTTGCAAAAGTTTCTTTATACTCATCAATTAATCTTGCCCTTTCTTCTTCAGAATTCCTAGCTGAATTGATTCTTTTTTTGTGAATTATTTGTACTGCACCATCTGCGCCCATTACTGCTAATTCTGCACTTGGCCATGCTATGTTATAGTCTCCTCTAATGTGTTTAGAGCACATTACATCATATGCTCCTCCGTATGCTTTCCTCATAATTACAGTTAATTTTGGAACGGTGGCTTCTGAAAAAGCGAATAACAATTTTGCGCCATGTCTAATTATTCCGCCCCATTCTTGTGATGCTCCTGGTAAAAAACCTGGAACATCTTCTAGTGTGAGTAAAGGAATATTAAATGCATCACAAAATCTAACAAATCTAGCTGCTTTNTTAGANGCATCAATNTCTAAGCANCCTGCTAAATGTAATGGTTGGTTGGCAATAACACCGANTAAATTTCCATTTAAGTGTGAATAACCAATTACAATATTTTTTGCCCATTCTGATTGAACTTCTAAAAATGCTCCNTCATCTACAATTGATGAAATNACNTTCTTCACATCATATGGTTGGCTTGGATCNTCTGGAACTAAATCCATTAAATCTTCGCAAAGGCGGTTTGGATCATCATTGTTCTTTTTAGAGGGGGCTTTTTGAAGATTATTGGCAGGTAAAATAGAGATTAATTCTCTGGCAATTTCAATTGCATCCTCATCATTTTCTGCTATGAAATGTGAAACACCAGATTTACTATTATGGGTGGTGGCACCTCCTAAATCTTCAAAACTTACAATTTCATTTGTTACTGTTTTAATGACTTCAGGGCCAGTGATGAACATATGTGCTGATTTATCAACCATTACAACAAAATCTGTAATTGCTGGAGAGTAAACAGCACCACCTGCACAAGGGCCCATTATTAGACTAATTTGGGGGATTACTCCACTAGCTCTTACATTTCTAAAGAAAATTTCTGCATAACTTCCAAGGCTTGCAACTCCTTCTTGGATTCTAGCACCACCGCTGTCATTTAATCCAATCACTGGAACTCCTGTTTTTAATGCCATGTCTAGAACCTTACAAATCTTTAATCCATGCATTTCTCCTAGGGAACCACCATATACGGTAAAATCTTGAGCAAAGCAATAAATTGGTTTTCCTCCAATTTTTCCATGCCCAGTTACAACACCATCACCAGGAATTACATTTTTATCCATGTCGAAATCTCTACATCGGTGTTCTACTAGTGAATCAATTTCATGAAATGTGCCTTCATCAACTAACAATTCTAGTCTTTCCCTTGCAGTTAATTTCCCTCTTTTGTGCTGTGCTTCAATTCTTGCAGCACCTCCACCAGCCTCTGCTTTAGCCTTTCTAGCACGCAATTCGGAAAGTTTGTCGTCATTAGGTGCCATTCTATCAGACCTAACAGACAGCATAAGCCTCATATTGATTTTGTATGATAGTTATAAATTAACAATATTAGAAGAGATTCAAATAAACTATTTGAAAGAAACCATCTATGGCATCTCATGGATGAGCGGTTACGCATAATAATTGCCAAGCCGGGGCTTGATGGACACGATAGGGGTGCAAAGGTTGTAGCACGTGCATTAAGAGATGCAGGTCACGAAGTTATTTACACAGGCCTTAGGAGAACTCCTGAAGAAATAGTTAGAACTGTAATTGATGAAGATGCAGATTTTCTTGGGCTTTCTTCATTATCCGGTGCTCATAATTTTTTAATTCCAAAAATAGTTGAATTGCTTGTAAATTCAGATTGTAATGATGTGATTGTATTTGCAGGGGGTATTATCCCAGAAAAAGATAGGCCAAGTCTATTTTCTAAAGGGGTTAGAGCAATTTTTGGACCTGGGACATCTAGTGCTCAGATGTCAGATTTTATTGGCTCTGCAGTAAAAAGAAGAGAAGATTCATTGCCAGTAGGATGTGGTGAAGATTCTGATTGGCATTGGGATTAGCGAAGTGTTATGATGGATTTAATTAAATTAAAATCTGGCGATCGTAGAGCATTATCGAAAACAATTAGTTTGATAGAAAGTGGAGAAATTAATAGTGCTATAATTAATGAAAATTTTCCTAATATGAAAAAAGCTGAAATTTGGGCGATAACAGGTTCACCCGGAGTTGGGAAAAGTTGTATTTGTGAACACATTATTGACAATTGGTTGAAAAAAAATCAAAAAATAGCAGTTTTAGCTGTAGATCCTTCTTCTCCATTGAGTGGAGGTGCATTGTTAGGAGATAGAATTAGAATAAATAATTCAGATCATTCTGAAAATATTTTCTTTAGATCTTTGGCTACAAGAGGACAATCTGGAGCTATTCCTAGTAATATTGCAGACATATTGAATCTTTTGTCGGCTTTAAATTTTGAAAAGATACTGATTGAAACTGTAGGGGCTGGCCAGGCTGAAGTTAGGGTTGCTGCGGTATCTCAATATTTGTTATTGGTAGAAGCTCCTGATTCAGGAGACATGCTTCAAGCAGAAAAAGCAGGATTAATGGAATTAGCAGATATTTTATTGGTAAATAAATCAGATCTTGAAAGAGCAAATGAAAAAGCAGAACAATTGAGTTTAGCATTCCAATTATCGAGTAATCATCCACCACCAATTTTAATGGTATCTGCCAAACAAAATTCAGGTTTTGAAGAATTGTTTATTGAAATGGAAAAACTATCAAAAAGTGGTAAAAATCACAAAATAAAAAGTAGAATTTCATTATCTTTTGCTTGGGAAAATTTACTTTGGAATCATAAAGATGTTAGTGTGATTCTTGAAAAATTAGAATCAGAACAAATCAATCTTGATGAAGCAATAAATTATTTGAAAGAGGAGCTGTAATATGATTAATTCAGCAGGCCGTGCTCATCTTGAAAATACAATTGGTGGTAAAAATGGTCATATTTTTAGACGGTTAATTCATGTTTCAATGTTAGTATTTCCTTTTGTTTATTATTGGTATGGTAATCAAATCTCGGAATACTTAACCACAGTTTTTGAAAGGGAAATTTCTAGAGAATTTATTGTGACCTTTCTTTTGATTTTTATTGTGATTGCTGAACTTGGTAGGTTATTTTTAGGAATTACAATTTTTGGTCAAAGGGATTATGAGAAAAAACAAATTTCAGCACTTGCATGGGGTGGAGTCTCGATTTGTATCTGTTTTTTATTTGCACCTCTTGGAGGTTATAAGGAAGCATATATTGGTTTACCAATAATTTTTACAATTTCAATCGTAGATCCTTTATTAGGGGAAACTCGTAAGATTTTAGATTCAAATAAATTAATTATCTTAATTGCATTGATAGTTTCTTTTTTAATTTGGTTTTCATGCTCAATTTTTCTTGAAACACCTCTGTGGTTTTCTTTAATAATGCCACCATTAGCAATAATAGCAGAATGGCCTTCTTTGAAATACATTGATGATAATGCAACTATGATTCTTCTTCCACTAATTGCGTCTTTAGTGCTAATCTAGGGTTCAAAACTTAGTATTGTTGAGTTATATTTACATAACGTATTCTTCACGTTAGTAATATGTCAGACAACAGTGCAGAAGAGAATCCTCGTGAGCCCACTCAAGGGTTATACTTATTTGCGTTTATATTTTCTTTTGCAGCAATGTGTTACATTATTGTTACAAAAGGAAACTTCCTAGTTTGATAACGCTCTTTGTGAGTGATTTTATGTGCAGTATTGGTGTTATGCTCGGCTCTCCGGATGGTGGAGTTTTAAAGAAAATTAACGAATTACAAGCTCATAGAGGGCCTGATGGTTCAAATGTTTGGTATGATGAAAAATGCGGAGTCGCACACAATAGATTAGCAATAGTTGATGTTGAAGGTTCAATTCAACCAATTATTTCAGATGAAGGGGCGGTTTTAGTTCACAATGGTGAGATTTATAATCAGACTCAAATTAAGAAGGAAAACAAAAGTTATAATTGGAAAACTAAGGGTGATAGTGAATCAATATTAGCACTTTATAGTAAATATTCTAAGAAAAGTTTTGAACTACTTAATGAAGTAAAAACAAGTTCAGGAATTCTTGTTTCTAAAGGTTTTAATTCAGAGAATAATCCAGCAACTAGGCATAATGAATGGGTTAGTAAATTAGATGGAATTTGGGGATTTGCAATATGGGATTCAAAATGTAATGAATTAATACTCTGTAGAGACCCAATGGGAGTAAAACCATTGCTTAGGACTATGGTTGGAGACTCATTGTTAGTGGCTAGTGAATTAAAATCATTTACGGCACATCCTGGTTATGTTCCCAAATTTGATTATAATGCATTAAATTTAAGATTAGCTTACGAATATCCACTTGATCGTACAACTCTAATTGAGGGTGTAAATCAAGTTGGTGCTGGAGTTATAGAAACTTGGAGCCTTGATAAATTAGGGCGGCCTGTTTTAACTGGAATTTCTAAATATTCTAAGAACACTAATGAATTAAACCAAAATTGGTCTCCTGAAAATAAAATTCCTGATTTGCTTAATAGTTTCAAATCAAGTTTGGTTGATCGTCTAATGTCTGATGTTCCATTAGGAATAGTTCTTTCTGGTGGTTTAGACTCTAGTTTAGTAGCGGCTTTAGCTCGAGATGCAGCAAGAGAAGCCAATAAACCAATTCCAGAATGTTGGACAGTTGCTGATTCAGAAGATAATTCTGATTGGCTTGCTGCAGAATTAGTTGCTAAAAAATTTGATTTAAGGCATCATCAGCATATCATAGAAGAAAAATCATTTGAAAAGACATTATCAAAATTAGTTTGGCACGGTGAAGATTTAGATGTGACTGTTCTTTTTTTCCAACCCTTATTTGAGAAAATGTCAAAACACGTTAAAGTGGGTTTGTGTGGTCAGGGGGCTGACGAATTGCATGCAGGATATCCACGTTATAAGGACTTGAAGAAACATTCAAATTTAATAAAAAGTAGATTGCAATTAATTGATTATAATATAAATCAGGACGATTTGGGATTACATGCTCATTGGAATTCTAAACACTTAGTTCCAGAAGAAAATTTTTCATCACTTCAATCAACTTTGGATTTTGAAATGGAAAGAGGCCAACTAACAAATTTTCAATTAAGGCTTGTAGATAGACA
The DNA here is from genome assembly GCA_002692465.1 of Methanobacteriota archaeon. GTDB lineage: Archaea > Thermoplasmatota > Poseidoniia > Poseidoniales > Poseidoniaceae > MGIIa-I. The sequence goes on from NZKH01000014.1 coordinate 23,069, forward strand.
TTCTATGGCTCATGCATTGGAAGTCAGGGTTCCTTTTTTGGGTAAATCGCATTGGAATGAGTCAAAACAGATTCCTTTTAATTGGAGACTTTCAAAAAATGCATCTCATGGGGATGAAAAATTGGCTTTAAGGCATGCAGCAAGATTAACAGGATTACCTAAATCAATTACAGATAGACCAAAGTTGCCAGCTGGAAAAGCAACAACCCCTTCATTATTTGAGAATTTTATTTCTGAACATAAGTCATATGTTGAAATCTTAATGGAAAGATATCAAAATCAAAGTAAATTGTTATCCTATCAACCTGAATTAGCATTAGGTTTGGGTTTATTTGAGGTTTTATTTGTGGAAAATTATCAAACAAATATTAGTAATAAAACGGTAGATCAGATTCTAAGCAGATTAGTGTAGGTGTTCTCATGTTGGATTCTTTTTATGAAAATTTACAAAAAAACCATGATGAATTGAATAAGTGGTTTTTGAAAAATTATGCTGAAGTGAAAATGCCATTTTATGGAAGTGTCGATATTCGTTTTTCTAATTGGAAGGTTTCGGTAGTAGATGCAAATTATTTTCCTGCAGGATTTAATAATTTGTCAGTAGACTCCATCCCGGATTTATCAAAATCTCTTGAAAGATTTTTATTGGATAAGTTTGGTGAAATTAAACATTTACATCTCTTTCCAGAATCGCATAATCGGAATCTAGGTTATGTTGAGAATCTTTTAAGGATAAAAGAGATTATTGAAAATGCAGGTTACAAGGTTACAACAGGGTCTCTTGAATTGAATAGATATACTCTTTTAGAAGGAATTAATGATGATTTAAGAATTGATAAAGTATCAATAAATAGTAATGATGAATTAGAGGTTGAGGGGAAAAAACCAGATTTAATTATTTTAAATAATGATTTAACCGCGGGAGTGCTTCCGGGTCTTTCAGGCTTAGTTCAGCCTTCTGTTGAAATGGGTTGGCACAACAGGAAAAAATCAGAACATTATTCTCAGCTCGAATTATTAGTTGAAGAGGTTTCTGAGATATTAGATATCGACCCTTGGTTATTGATGCCAATGTGGTTTGTAAGTGAAAATAAATGTTTAGAATTTGAAGAATGTACCAATAAGTTAGCCATAGAAATTGATGAAATGATAGAACAAATCAAAACTAAATATGAAAAATATGGTATTGATTCAGAACCTCAAATTTTTATTAAAAATGATAAAGGAACCTATGGTTTGGGTATTATTTCAATTAAGTCGGGTGAAGAAATTAAGAATTTATCCAAAAGAAAAATTAAAAGATTAACTTATGGTAAAGGAGGCACTTCTGCAGAGAATTTCTTAATCCAAGAGGGTATTCCAACATCTCTTCGTAGCAATTCATCTATTTTAGAACCCGTTGGTTATTCGATTGGTGGTAAAGAAATGTTTTGGTTTTTCAGATCCAACAGTAAAAAAAATGAGTTTGAAAATCTAAATACACCATCTTCAAAATTTTTGTTGCCTAGTGAAGTAAATGAAGAAATATTAGAAAAGAGAAAACTTGATTGGTATGAGTTAGCATCTAAATTATCCTTTATTGCTATGGGTAAAGAATTGGATGGAATTTAGATTATTATTCTTGTTCACTTGCACCGTCAAAACTTTCCATTCCTACAATTTCATAATTCGATGGGAATAGTGCAATTACAATACCAGAAATTAAACATATTGTAGCCCATAACCAATTAGCCTTAGTGAATAATTCTAGAGAAATTGCGACTAGTAAAAGCCCTCCAATATTTGAAGTCCAAACTAAACTTTTGAATGTAGATAGGCTAACTCCTTTTGTTTCCTTATTTCTTACAGGGCCAAATTCACCACCAAATCTTTGAGCATCTGTTTTCTTTGCCAATGTAATCACCTTTCAATCATTGTAATTGCGTCAGTGGGACATATTAGTACGCATAATCTACAACCCGTGCAATCATCTCTGATGATTTTTGCCTTTCTATTTGATGATACTTCAATTAGTGGATTCTTTAGAGGTTTGTCGAACATTTCAATTGCATCATCATCACAGACAGTAGGACATTGGTCGCATCCAATACAAGCATCTTCATTAACAAAAGCAACCATTTCTTCTCCACCTTTTATTTTCCCTAATTTTTCTTCTTTGGCTTGATTCATCACTTTTTCAATTCGAATTTGTTCTAACTTGAGTCGTGTTTTCAACTCTTCGCTAGTTGTCATTTTAATCACTTTAAGCATTATTGATTTAAGCATTAATGGTGGTGGATTCTTTTGATTTTACATCTAAGTGTTCTTTATTTTTCTTTTCATTCACCTGATTTGCTAAAAATGTAACAACATCTAAGATTTCAAAGTTATGAGTTGGGTCGCCTTCAAATTTAAGACATTCAAAGTGGCTAACACATTTTGGACAAGAAGTTAACATTACATCAGCACCAGTGGCTTTAACTTCTTCAAACCGTTCTAAACGAATTGTTCTACTATTTTCATTACAAGCCATCATGCTTGAAACTCCGCAGCAAAGTCCATCTTCTCCATGATGTTCCATTTCTACTAGTTCAACACCCTCTACGTCTTTAATCAGATTTCTTGGCTCTTCATATAATCCTATTTGTCTTCCTAATCTACAAGGGTCATGGTAGGTTACTGTAGTTTCTTCTTCAGTTTTCAGATTCATATTAAATCCGTTTTCAATTAAAAATTCAGTAGTATGCATGATTTTTATATCATCTAATTCATAATCCTTAGCAAAAGTTCTGAAACATTCTGCGCAACTACTTACCAAGGTATCGATTCCACTTTCTTTTAATTTCTTTTCATTGTATGATTTTAATTTTTCAAATACTTCTGTCATTCCTTGCCATTTTTGATCATGCCCACAGCATTTCAAGAAATCTCTACCGAGATAAGTTACATCTTCGCCCATTTCTTCAAATAATGTGAATGCAGATGTAGTACTCGCTCCTAAATTCATAGTCCCTTCATTTACATGACTGAATACCATTTCTTGATCTATAAAATCTACACATCCGGGATAATATCCGATATTTGAATCAATAGGATATTCATCAACAGAGATGAAATTTTCATCAGCACCTTCATCAATTTCAGCATTTAGAACAGCTCTCAATATTGTGTGCGGTATTTCTGCTTCTGGTGCAACACCAACGGTTAATGATCTTCTTATGTCTACATATGAATCATAATCTACTAATTGAGGACAAACATTTGTACATGCTGAACATGTAAGACAGGTATACATGGGGACACCATCATCTTCATTATTCCATGTATTGTAAATGATGTTTAATTTATCCCCTGCATTAAAAAGACGTACAGGACATGCATCATCACAAAGATCACATCCATAGCATTTATTCATTTCATATTCATATCCTCTTGCCATTCCTCTAAGTACGACATATGCAAGAGCTCCAAAGGTAACTGATGGTATAAATAGTGAGTAAATTAATTTCGCATCAAGACTTTTTGGATTCTTTTTGTAACTTGGGTTTAGAAGCATGCTGTAAGATGATTCATCATCTTCAGCAGTTAGGTTTACAGATTGTCCTTCCATTGTATGCCCATCGTTGTAAATTAACAATGGTTGGAAGGCTGAAATGCTTGCAGTGTAATTTGTATAAATTTCTGAACCAGATTCGATGTCTTCAGGATCTATATTTAATTCCCATGTATATTCTCCAGGTGTTACGAATTTTTCAATATCTAATGAACAATCTGATGAAAGAACTTCTTCTGAATTTTTGTAAAGTACAAAAGATGAAGTTACAGTTCCAACATTACGTATGCTTGTTTTTGCACTACAACTCATTTTTATTGGAACACTATCTAGGCCCATGTTTGTGATTGTGAAACTTCCTGAAGTTTCATTTTCAGAATTACTAAAACTTTCAAGTATTGACCCCTCTGTTGAAAATGTGTTAATTTTCAAATCTTCATTTTGATGGTTATTCGTATCTAAAAAGTCTATGAAATATTCATTAGTTGGCTGATATAATGCATTTTTATAACTTGAACTCATTTTTGCTGTGATAATGTCTCCTTCTACGGCCCATTCATTGTCGTATTCTATTACATAATCAAGTGGTTGATCATACATTTTTTCTAATGTTTCTATGTCATCCATTGCACCAAGGCCTTTAACTTCCCAAAAACCTCTTTCATAGTAATCATAAGTCGATACACTAACTAGGAGTGCAATTACAAATCCTCCAATAATCAAATTTTTGCTAATTTTAGGTGTCGTCCTAGCACCTATACTATTCACTAAGAACATTCTAGCTGCAAAATAAATTAAAATCCAAATTAAAATTCCCGTCAATATCCATGGTATCGCGTTGAAAACTTCAGCAAGCCATGGCTCCCTTACTCCACAAATTAATTCTCCGTGGTCTACTCCACAAGAATCAGTTCTATTTTTCCCATACAAATCTAAGAAGATGTTTATTGAGAACACGCTGATAAACCATACATGTGCTAAATATATTACACCTGCAGTGGCAAACCAAGGATCTTCAACACCTCTTTTTGCAGTTCCCCCAAGAATAGGTGGTAATGCAAGAATCCCAACAGGTAATCCCGTTAGCATAATTCCCCATGCACCAGCATTCATTGGGTATATTGGTTGGTTGAAAAAGTCACCAATCGGACCTAAAGGTACATCAAATTGAGGTAGGTACTCTCCCCACCTAAGGTAGCCGTAACTGAAAA